>NZ_JBIQOC010000036.1:0-1069 GCF_044130295.1 Acinetobacter uliginosus
GGTGAAAGGAAAAGATACGGGAATCAGTATCATTGACTCCACTAAATTGGTAGTTTGCCATAATCTTCGGATTAAAAGGCATCGTGTATTTAAAGGCTTGGCCGGCCGTGGAAAAAGTAGTACGGGTTGGTTTTATGGTTTTAAATTACATATCGTTATCAATAATTTAGGTGAAATTATTAATCTCAAACTGACATCGGGAAATGTTCATGATGTTGCTATATTAGAATCTTTAACTCAAGAATTAAAAGGAATCCTACTCGGAGACAAAGGCTATTTGAGCAAAGCAAAAGCCGAAACTTTAGCAGCAAGAGGACTGAAAATATTGACCCCATCACGTCGGAATATGAAAAATAAACCCATCCAAACTGAAGAAGAAAAACAATTACTTTGCAGAAGAGGATTGATCGAAACCGTGAATGATCAATTAAAAAATTTACATCAACTTGAACATTCACGTCATCGTTCGGTAAATAACTTCATGGTGAATATCATGGCTGCTGTAGTGGCTTATTGTTTGAATCCCAATAAGCCAACTTTCCAAAATATGCTAAAAGGCTAAGCAGATTTCGTCGAACTCAGGTTATCTAATCTCCTTTAAAAAAAGAGAGGAATATCACGAATCTATTACCGAAATCAAATTCGTGCAAAGTCCTCCTTTAAAAAGGGGGGATTCTTTCACACAAGCTCGATAAACCTGCTCCACCACATTATCCAACTGCTTCACGATCTGCCCATTATCAAACCTAAGCACCTTTAATCCCAACTCAGCCAAAGCTTCATCCCGAATTTGATCTGCTTCCAATCCGTCATCAGTAAAGTGCTGACTACCATCACACTCAATCACCAAATTGGCAGAAGGACAGTAAAAATTGCCCTCACCCCAACCCTCTCCCACAGGGAGAGGGAGCGTCATCCGATTGAATAATTACTTGGCTTTCACAATAAGATTCCCTCTCCTTTTAGGCATAGGTATCTACACATCTTTAGGTACCTAATGCAATTGTTGCGATTTCATTCAGTTCATCTATTGAATATTCCGAGAGCAGTTGAAGAGTGTTCAGTAAAA
>NZ_JBIQOC010000037.1:0-47516 GCF_044130295.1 Acinetobacter uliginosus
ATTATTTTAAAGCAGAAATAAAAAAGCCCACAACAATGTGGGCTTTTTGATGGAAAAATTACAGTCCGGCAGAGGCTTTAAGTGCTTCCACTTTATCGGTTTTTTCCCAGGTAAATGCAGTATCTGAACCTTGACGGCCAAAGTGACCATAAGCAGCAGTCTGCTTATACATCGGTTGAATCAGATTCAACATGCGGGTAATGCCGTATGGACGCAAGTCAAAGTGCTCACGAACCAATTGAATAATGAATTCTTCAGGTACTTTGGCTGTGTTAAATGTATTGATTGAAATAGAAGTTGGCTCAGCAACACCAATCGCATAAGACACCTGGATTTCACATTTATCTGCTAGGCCAGCTGCTACAATATTTTTCGCTACATAACGCCCGGCATAAGCTGCTGAACGGTCAACTTTAGATGGATCTTTACCAGAGAAAGCACCGCCGCCGTGACGAGCCATACCACCGTAAGTATCGACAATGATTTTACGGCCAGTTAAACCACAGTCACCTACAGGACCGCCAATCACAAACATCCCGGTCGGGTTGATGTGGAATTTGGTGTCTGCATGGAACATTTCGGCAGGAATGATTTTCTTCACGATTTCTTCAATCACAGCTTCTTTTAAGTTGGCTTGTGAAATTTCAGGATCGTGCTGGGTAGAAAGTACCACAGCATCCAAACGGACAGGCACGCCATTTTCATAGGCAAAAGTCACCTGACTTTTCGCATCTGGACGTAACCAAGGTAAACGGCCATTACGACGTAACTCAGCCTGTTTTTCCATTAAGCGGTGTGCATATGAAATAGGAGCTGGCATTAACACGTCAGTTTCACGGCTGGCATAACCAAACATCAAGCCTTGGTCACCGGCACCCTGATCTTCAGGTTTTTGGCGGTCCACACCCTGAGCAATTTCAGGAGACTGTTTACCGATCATGTTGATCACGGCACAGGTTGAACCATCGAAACCGAGGTCAGAATGATGATAGCCAATACCATTGACGGTTTGACGTACGATTGCTTCAAAGTCGACGTTAGCAGTTGTTGTGATTTCACCGGCAAGTACTACCGCACCCGTTTTTACAAGCGTTTCACAAGCAACCCGTGCATAAGGGTCTTCTTTTAAGATTGCATCCAAAATAGCGTCACTGATTTGGTCAGCCATTTTATCCGGATGGCCTTCGCTTACAGATTCCGAGGTAAATACAGCGTACTCGCGCATAAGTCCTATCACAGTTAATTCAAAAGACGCAATATGTTACATCGAGTTGGACTTTTGGACCAGTTCTAGACGATAAAAATGGATGAATTTATTTCAATTCAATGACTTTTTAATTGATATGGGCATCTAAAAAACTGATAAGTCGTTAAAAATGAGCCTGAAATAGTAATTTTGCTTATAACAAAAATTTGCTTAAGCAAATATTTAATCCTTGCTTCAAAAGCATTTCTATTTAATCAAAAACGATTATAAATATATTTAATCATTTAAAAATTTATATATATTATTGTTATATATTAACTTCGACAAAAAATCATTTTGAAAAAAGCCTGACGGGATGAAACTTTATAAGAGTGAAGCGATACAGTTAAAAGGAATTAAATTTTTCAGTTAGTTTTGTTTAAAGTGAATCAAATTCATTTTTTAAGCTTTTGAGTGTTTATTCATCAATTGGGTAAGGCCAAAAATTTAATTTACCCTGTAATTTTGTAGCGGGTATTTATCAAAGCATAAACAATAAAATGATTCTGTAAATGAGGAAAAGCTTTAAAGCCTATATTCAATAGCCAAAGTAGAGGTTTTTCATCATTGTTGGATCTTCTTGATCTTTTTCCACATAAAGAAATAAAAGCAACTGGTGAAACAACGCTCATGCAATTAATAATGGTTAAAGTGTCATATATAAATTTTAGATTAAATAAGCCAAGGTATTTAATCATGCGCTAAGTCGCTGCAAATGATGTGAAATTGAGCTCTGCCTGCATTAAAGTATGTCCAGTGGTGAATAAATGCCGAAATGTTGGCTATTAGACTTTACCCTTTGCTGTTTTTTTAAGACAATATAGCCAGCTTTGAATTTTCCTATTCATCATATTCTTTAAACGATTTAGTTGGACTCTGACCTATGACAACCCCGCTTAACGAACGTCGTATTGCAAACGCAATTCGTGTATTGGCAATGGATGCTGTGCAAAAAGCAAATTCAGGACATCCAGGTGCTCCGATGGGGATGGCAGACATCGCTGATGTCGTTTGGCGTGAATTTTTAAATCATAACCCGCAAAACCCGCAATGGGCCAACCGTGACCGTTTTGTATTGTCTAACGGCCATGGCTCTATGCTGCAATATGCACTATTGCATTTGACCGGTTATGATCTTTCTATTGAAGATTTAAAATCTTTCCGCCAGTTACATTCTAAAACTCCAGGTCACCCTGAATTAGGTTATGCACCAGGGATTGAAACCACGACTGGTCCATTGGGTCAGGGTATTGCCAATGCGGTTGGTTTTGCGCTGGCTGAAAAAACTTTAGCTGCTCAATTTAACAAAGACGACATCAAAGTGGTTGACCACTTCACTTACTGTTTCCTAGGTGATGGCTGCTTGATGGAAGGTGTTTCTCATGAAGCATGTTCACTTGCAGGTACTTTGGGTCTGGGTAAACTTGTCGTTTATTACGATGACAACGGCATTTCTATTGATGGTGAAGTTGAAGGCTGGTTCTCTGACGATACAGAACAACGTTTCCACGCTTATGGTTGGCAAGTGATTAAAGTGGATGGTCACGATAGCGATGCGATCCGTCAAGCAACTGTTGCAGCAAAAGCTGAAACGGCTAAACCGACTTTAATTATCTGTAAAACAATTATTGGTTTAGGTTCACCAAACAAACAAGGTAAAGAAGATTGTCATGGTGCACCACTGGGTAATGACGAAATCGCCTTGACGCGTGAAGCTTTGGGTTGGACTGAAGGTCCATTCGAAATTCCTGCTGACGTTTATGCAGCTTGGGATGCCAAAGACAAAGGTGCTCAATCTGAATCTGCATGGAATGAAACTTTTGCTGCATATGCTGCAAAATACCCAACTGAAGCGGCTGAACTTAAACGTCGTTTAAGCGGTGAATTACCGGCTGACTTCGTCGCTAAAGCAGATGCTTATATCGCTGAAGTAAATGCAAAAGCTGAAACTATTGCGACGCGTAAAGCCAGCCAAAATGCACTTCAAGCACTTGTACCATTGTTGCCAGAAGTTTTGGGCGGTTCTGCTGACTTGGCAGGTTCAAACCTGACCTTGTGGAAAGGTGCGCAAGGCGTACAAGACAATCCAGCGGGTAACTATGTTCACTACGGCGTACGTGAATTTGGTATGACTGCAATTGCCAACGGCGTTGCATTGCATGGCGGTTTCATCCCTTACGTTGCAACATTCCTGATGTTTATGGAATACGCGCGTAATGCAGTGCGTATGTCTGCATTGATGAAACAGCGTGTCATCCATGTTTATACCCATGACTCAATCGGTCTGGGTGAAGATGGTCCTACGCATCAACCGGTAGAACAGATCGCCTCTTTACGTGGCACACCAAACTTAAATACCTGGCGTCCATGTGACACTGTAGAAGCTTCTATTTCTTGGAAATCTGCATTGTTACGTAGCGAAGGTCCTACAGCATTAATTTTCTCTCGTCAAAACTTGCCATTCCAGACCCGTACTCAAGCACAAATTGAGAACGTTGCTAAAGGTGGTTATGTGCTGGCTGAAGAAAAAGGTGAATTAAAAGCGATTATTATTGCGACTGGTTCTGAAGTTTCATTGGCAATGGAAGCTTATGCACAGCTTGATGGTGTACGTGTAGTATCTATGCCATGTGCCGAAGAGTTTGTGAAACAGGATGCTGCTTACCGTGAAGCGGTTCTTCCATCTCATATTCGTGCGCGTGTCGCAGTTGAAGCTGCGCATGTGGATTACTGGTGGAAATTTGTGGGTCTGGATGGTCGAGTGATCGGTATGACTACATACGGTGAATCTGCACCTGCGAAAGACTTGTACCAATATTTCGATATTACCACTGAAGCGGTTGTTGCAGCAGTAAAAGACATTACCGCTTAATCAATCCGATTAGCAGGTTAAAAAGACGCCCCAGCAAAAGGGGCGTTTTTCATTGCAGAAATAACGATTTGTAACGAATGATTTAAACGTCTAGGTTTAAAATTAATTCATTCATACAGTATTCAGCCCGGGGTGCATGATTGCCCCAAGTGAGGAAAATATGAGCCTTTATGATCAGATTAATGATGAAATTGTCCTGATGGATGCTGGTGAACAGAAATGGATTGGTACAGACCTTGAACTTGATGCTATGGTTGCTGTGGAACTCATGCTGCAAGACTTGCAGGAAGACAAGGTGATCAAGATCCGCCGTAAGAATCATGAAAAGCATACCGGTTTAAAGCAAATCGACCGTATTTTGGTTGAAAAGTTATAAAGATGAAACATCTTTAAAAAGCCCCAATGGGGGCTTTTATTATTTTGGATATTTAAAAATGTGAACAGTTACGAATAGATGGGCTGTACTTTTCATTAATTGATCATGATTTTTATAAACTGTATATTTTTGTATTAAATATTTAATAAAAACAGAAACAAGTGATAAAGACATAAAATTGCGAATCAGGGTTTAAAATAAATTATGATGATGATCAATATATTAAGATGAGGTGACCATATCATTTCATTTATGGAGCTAGATAACCGGTAATTGTTCTATTCTTGCAACATATCGTTTTATCTATATCGGTGAATTAAAATAAGAAAGGTATAAACTAATAATCATTCCAATGCGAGATAACAAGACATGAATTTTAAAGCACTAACTTTAGGTCTGGCGGTTGCATCAGTGGCAACTTTTACTATGGCAAAACCGGTTGCCTATCAGATTGATCCAACCCACACAGCAACTGTTTTTTCCTGGAGTCACTTTGGTTTCTCTACGCCTTCTGCAAACTTTAGCGACATTCAAGGTACAATTAACGTCGATAATGCAAAACCTGCAAATTCATCTGTGAATGTGACTATTCCTTTATCGAGTTTAAATACCAACGTAAAAGCATTGGATGAGCATTTAAAAACAGCAGATTTTTTTGATGCAGCGAAGTATCCAAACATCACATTTAAAAGTACTAAAGTTCAGGCATTAGGTAAAAACAAATACAAAATCACTGGTAACCTTACAGTGAAAGATGTGACTAAACCTGTAGTTTTAGATGCAGTGTTAAATAAACAAGGTGTACATCCAATGACTAAAGCAGAGGCTATTGGTTTCAATGCCACGACTTCATTCAACCGGTCAGCATTTGGCGTAGGGGCTTATGTACCAAATGTGGGCGATAAAATCACGGTAAACATTACCACTGAAGCTTCTGTTCCTGCGAAAAAATAAGCCTGAATTGGCTAATAAAAAAAGCACCCTTGAGAGGGTGCTTTTTTATTGGTTGAAATTTTACTTTAAATTGCTGAAATCTGTTTGAGATATGCCTGCAATACAGCCTGTGCCTGCAATGCTAATGCAGTGGCATAGCGTTGATTGTCGGCTCGCAAAGCCGGAATATTAACGTTAGCTTTTCTTAATTCGCAGGTATGGCCAATCAGCCATTTTTCCAGACTTTCTGGGGCCACTTCAAGATGAAATTGTAAGGCCAGAATATTTTTCCCCACAGAAAATGCCTGATGAAGATAAATCTCTGAACCTGCTAATAATGTAGCCTGTTCAGGCAAATCGAAGGTATCGCCATGCCAGTGTAATACAGCAGTTCCAGTTAATGGCTTAAGCAGATTATTTGCACAATCTGTAATACTGAGTTGGCTCCAGCCAATTTCCTTTTGATGTCCTGCATACACTTTGGCACCCAGGGCATGAGCAATCAGTTGAGCACCTAGACAGATGCCTAAAGTTGGCAAGTTTTCTTTTAGGCGAACTTTAAGTAAGTCTATTTCTTGTTGTAAGAAAGGGTAGTCATCTGTTTCATACACGCCAATCGGTCCACCTAAAATAATGGTGAGACCTTTATGCTGCAATGCTTTGCTTAAATCATCTACACCGGCTTCAAAATAACGTACCCGAAAACCGAGTTGATAAAAGACATCTTCAAATGCCCCCAGGTCTTCAAAGGCAAGATGTTGAATGGCATAAATGGTGTCAGGAAAGTCTGGAGGAATAGTTATCATGCTTTTGTTTTCATAGAGAAGGAATCATAGCAATTTAGCCTGAATAGTCAGAAAAATGAAGATTTCTCTGTTGATCGTTTGCAATTTAAAGCAAAAAAGCGAACCGAAGTTCGCTTTTGAGATACTTGATACAACGTTATGTTTAGAAGAAGCCCATTGGCTTGGTGGCATAGCTCACCAGCAAGTTTTTGGTTTGCTGGTAATGATCCAGCATCATCTTGTGGTTTTCACGTCCAATACCTGATTTTTTATAACCACCGAATGCAGCATGTGCAGGGTAGATATGATAACAGTTGGTCCATACACGACCTGCTTCAATCGCACGGCCTGCACGATATGACGTATGCGCTGAACGTGACCAGACACCAGCACCTAAACCATAAATGGTATCGTTGGCAATCTTGATGGCATCATCAAAATCTTTAAAGGTGGTCACTGCGAGTACTGGTCCAAAAATTTCTTCCTGGAACGTTCTCATGTCATTGGTGCCTTTGAAAATGGTCGGTTCAATGTAGAAACCTTGGCCAACTTCATGGCGTGCTTCACCACCCGTCAATAGTTGAGCACCTTCTCCACGGCCGGTTGCGATACATCCCAGAATTTTGTCTTGCTGTTCTTGAGAAGCCTGTGCCCCAATCATGGTCTCAGTATCCAGTGGATGACCGGTTTTAATGCGTTTCACACGTTCTACTGCAAGTTCCAGGAACTGGTCTGCAATACTTTCCTGAACCAAAGCACGTGATGGACAGGTACAGATTTCCCCTTGGTTCAGGGCAAACATGGTAAAGCCTTCTAGCGCTTTTTCTAGGTAGTCATCTTGCTGAGCCATAACATCTTCAAAGAAAATGTTTGGTGATTTACCACCTAGCTCTAAGGTTACCGGAATAATATTTTCGGTGGCATATTGCATGATCTGCTGACCGACAGCTGTTGAGCCAGTAAATGCAATTTTGGCAATACGTGGGTTGGTAGCCAATGGGCGGCCCACTTCAACGCCATAACCATTTACAATGTTTAATACGCCTGCAGGCAACAGGTCCTGAATCAGTTCAACCAGTACCAGAATACTGACCGGTGTTTGTTCAGCCGGTTTTAAAACAATACAGTTACCTGCAGCCAGAGCCGGTGCCAGTTTCCAGGTTGCCATTAAAATCGGGAAGTTCCACGGAATGATTTGTCCGACTACACCTAAAGGTTCATGGAAATGGTAAGCAATAGTATCTTCATCGATTTCTGAAATGCCGCCTTCTTGTGCACGGATACAGCCGGCAAAATAGCGGAAATGATCAATCGCCAAAGGAATATCGGCAGCCAGGGTTTCACGAATCGGCTTACCATTATCCCAGGTTTCAGCAACTGCCAAAAGCTCCAGATTGGCTTCTAAACGGTCGGCAATTTTTAACAGGATATTGGAACGGGTCGTTGGCGATGACTTGTTCCATTGTGCTTTGGCTTTATGTGCAGCATCAAGAGCAAGCTCAATATCTTCAACGCTAGAACGCGGAACTTTGGTGAAAGCTTTACCATCTACAGGCGAAATATTGTCAAAGTATTCTCCTTTGACAGGCGCTACCCATTGTCCACCAATGAAGTTTTCATATTGGGCTTTAAACTGAACTTTTGAACCAGGTTGATTAGGATCGACGTAACGCATATGTATTTCCTTTGCTTATTTTAGTGTCTTAAAACCGTATCTACAGCTTTGGTATATAAGGTACTTGTGTACATTATATGATTAGCATAACCTGAATAAGGTTGGAGAAAGGTTGGATACAAGAAGGTTTACAATCTTTTCAATCCAGCATAAAAAATAGCGATTACAGTGGATGTAAATCATGAATTGTTGTGAGAATAAGGAATGATGACAAAACAAAATTTGATGCAAAAAAGGCATAAAATTGATCAGTTTAGGCAAAGTAGCAGTTTATCTGCCTTACATGCGGAACAACTGGGTCAAAGTATTGCGAGTTCTTGGCAACGTTCATCCTCGGCCGAAATTCCCAAGGATCGCTTGGCTGCCCCACTGGTTCACTTACAAAAAGAAACCTATCCTTCGGCTTTGGCAAATGCCTTGCAACATTGCGCACAGGATTTAAAGCATATTGCCGAACAGTCTTCGATGGTAATTGCAGTCGGGGATATCGGTAGCACCATTATCTGGTCAGCCTCCAGTCCACAAATGCAGCGTGCAGCAGAAAGTGTGCATTTTATTGAAGGCGGGCAATGGCGCGAGGAACTGGTCGGAACCAACGCCTTGGCACTGTCGTTAAAAACCCAGCAATCGAGTTGTGTGTTTTCCAATGAACATTATATGCCTTCCATTCATGATTGGGTCTGTTATGCTGCCCCGATTATTGATCCTTATTCCAAGCAGGTGTTAGGGGTGATTGACCTGTCGACTACCTGGCAAAAGCATAACAGTTTGGGACTACTTGCAGCGGAACGCTGTGCTTCGATTATTCAATCGGCTTTGCTGGAATACCAAAAGCAGCGTCTGTTTATCCGGGCTTTTTCCGTGCCTCAGGTTTTGTTTAATGGCAAGGTACTGGTTCTGACCCCCCGCCAAATTGAAATTTTGACCATCCTGGCATTATGTCCGCAAGGTTTAAGTCTGGATACCCTGCATCAGGCTTTATACGGAGAACGAAAAGTCAGTATAGGTACCTTAAAGGCGGAAATGTCGCAGTTGCGTGATGTACTGGGCGGTATGCTGGGTTCCAGACCTTATCGTTTATTGGCACATGTCGAGGCTGACTTTTTATTGACAGAACAGTCTTTGGATGCCGGCTATATCGATTCGGCCTTAAAACTGTGTACTGGCGTATTTCTAGCCAAAACTGAAAGTCCTTTTTTATGTGCCTGGCGCGATTGTCTGGAATCACGTTTAAGTGATGCCATTTTTAAAGCCAATGAAACCGATGTGCTGCTAAAACATGTGGCTCGATTCCCTGAGGCGATTGATGCGGTTGAACGCCTGATTGAGCTCATGCCCAAAACGCACCCTGTGCATCAAACCCTGCTGAAATATAAGGATGCCTGAGAGCTGTAAGATATATTTACAGCCCTTTAATTTCTAGCCATTCAAACAGCCGCAGATAGACATTCTGGCGTACCGATTTTTCCGACAAGACCAGATCATGTAAGCCATTCTTGATTTTAGCAATGGTGACATCACCTTTGATTTTTCTGGCATATTTGTCGATATGTTTGACATCTAGAATCACATCACTGCTTTGCGCATATTGATGCCATTTTTTTGGATTTTTGCTTTGATCGGAATGCATCACCAAAGCAGGTACCGTTAAGCTGACTCCCTGATGGATTTCTTTCTGTGCTTCAAAAATGGCCCGAACAAAACTCAAGCGAACCAGAGGGTAAGACTGCGGTTTCCAGTCCAGATTAAAGTCCCATTCGCCATGCAGATTTTTATGCAGACTGGGAACATACCATTTGTTCAGCTCACTGGGAAATTTTAAATCCGGGCAAACCTTACCCACCCGGCTTAAATTGGGAATGCCCAATTTTTTCTTGATCGGGTTCATATTGAAATCATAAAACGGACTATTGACCCACAGTGCCTTAATTAAAGGATGCTCTGGATGATGTGCCGCATACAGTGTGGTGGTTAAGCCACCGGTAGAATGGCCACTGAGTAAAATGGCATCATGGCCTTCTGCGCCTATAATGTTTAAGGCTTCGGTAATTTCCGCATCGTATTCGGCAATTTCACGCACATTATAATATTTTTGATGCGGCAGAATGGAGCGGCCATATTTACGTAAATCCAGTGCATAAAAGTCAAAACCATGCTGGTTGAACTGTTCGGCCATTTCGGTCTGGAAGAAATAATCAATAAAGCCATGAATATATAACACAGCTTTGGATGTGGTTTGGTCGGCTTTTTTTCTGACTAAGGTCGCTGTAACCTGACCTTCATAATCATCCGGGAAATTTAAAGTGGCCTGTTCATAACCTGGGCCTAAGATATCGCGTTGATAAAGTGGGGCGGTGTTGCCATTGCTCATTTTTATACTCATAGAGAAGAATCTGTTTTCTCTTATCCTTCATGATGAGTGGTAATTTGTCAAATTGAATTATTTTTATAAAAAAAAAAGCAACCACAGTTCTTATCCTGTCATCAAGGACACAGGATCAGCCAGGAAAAGGGAAATGGTTTCTTTTCTTGGCGCACTTCTTGACGAAGTGCGAACATGGGTTGCTAAAAGTGTAAGTCAAAGAATTGGATAGAAGACTTACAGGGAGGTATTACATTGCTGCTTTAAAATCGACTACCGATGCATTAGGTTTCAATGCTGCCTTAAAGATATCGACCACTTGAGCATGGTTAGCTTTACGTGGGTTGGTCAGCATGCAGGCATCTTTTTGCGCATTTTCTGCCATGATGGCCAGATCAGCTTCTTTGACACCCAGTTCAGCCAAACCAGATGGAATACCAATAGAAGCAGAAAGTTGACGAATGGCATTGATGGCTTCAAATGCAGCTTCAGTTACCGTCAGGCCTTCAGTGTTGACTCCCATTAACTGTGCAATTTTCGCATAGCGATCCGGGCAGGCGATCAGGTTAAATTCAGATACATGCGGAAGCAGAATGGCATTACAAACACCGTGTGGCAGATTGTAGAAACCGCCCAGCTGATGCGCCATGGCATGAACATAACCTAAAGATGCATTGTTAAAAGCCATACCTGCAAGATACTGTGCATAGCTCATGGCATCACGTGCTTCAAGATTTTCACCATTGGCAACAGCCGGGCTAAGCCATTCGCTAATCATGGTAATTGCTTTTTCGGCACAGGCATCGGTAATTGGATTGGCTGCAGTTGATACATAGGCTTCAACAGCGTGAGTCAATGCATCCATACCGGTTGCCGCAGTTAAACTGGCTGGTTTGGCAATCATCAGTTTAGGATCGTCGATGGCAATCAGCGGGGTACAGCGCCAGTCAACAATAGCCATTTTTACATGGGTATCGGTATTGGTAATAATACAGAAACGGGTCATTTCTGAAGCCGTACCTGCCGTGGTATTGATCGCAATCAGCGGTGTCATCGGTACAGTGCTTTTATCGATCCCTTCGTAGTCACGAATATGACCGCCACCCGCTGTCACCAGGCCGATACCTTTGGCACAGTCATGTGATGAACCACCGCCTAAAGAAACAATAAAATCACAACCCTGTTCATTATAGGCTTGAACGCCGTTATGTACGTTAATGTCGGTTGGGTTCGGTTCTGCACCCGGGAAAATATGACTGTCAACGCCAGCATCTTTTAAATAGTTTGAAATAGTATCTGCGACACCAAATTTGAATAAACCTGCATCAGTCACAATCAAGGCCTTCTTGGCACCTAGATTTTGCGCTTTAGTTCCAATTTCTTTGGCACAGCCTGGGCCAAAAAGTGAAACACAGGGAATATAAAAACCGTTGGTTTGATCTGCAATATTTTTAAAAGCCATGGTGCGATTCCTTCTACCATTCATTATATTATCGGTGACTCTCACCGTAATTGGAGTATCGAATGAAGCTGGAAAAAATCCTACCTACCAAATACCTACCATTTTAAGTTAATGAATTTTATAATTTTTTTATTAAATATTGCCCGGTTATCTATTTTTGATGCATCATTTACTCATATCTAGGCTATCTTGCAAACCATGTATAAGAGGTTCTCGAACTTTAGCATGTTTGAATCATATTCAGGTGATCAACCATTAAAAAGCCCTAAGCATCAGATTGATATTCAAGCTCGAATACCAGTTTTGAGGGCGGTGATAGGGTAAAGCTAAAAATCCTGACTAGTTGAGAAATCATAGAAAATTGGCAACGGCCAGAAGATTAAATTTTTCCGCTGGGCAGCATAAATACAATCATTATCTGGAGATAAAAAACCGGTGACTGGCACCGGTTTTTTATCTTCCCCGTTTAGAATTTTTTTTCTACACTGAGGAGTACACTTGGAATGGCCTGATTGACCCGGGATTCATACAGGCTGCCATCAGATTGATTGGTTAAACGCTCTTTATAATCTGTACTCAAGATATTGCGTGCACTCAGGGTCATTGCCCAGCCATCATCAAAGCGTTTGCTCATACTGATATCGACATTGACCCGTTCATTACTGGTGCGGTCATAGGGTTGGTTATCCAGGGCACGGGTAAATTCAGGAACATAGTTCAGGTTCACACTGCTGGAAAGACGCCAGGGCTGGTAGTTATAAGATAAACCGGCACTGGCTGTATAAGGTGCCACATCACTGGCTAAACGTTGCTGATGATTGGTCTCTTCAATTTTTGCACGTACCGTCGACAGTTGACCATTCAACATCAATGCATGCCCATTTTCAGTTTGCTTTAAGGCATAACGAGCAGCAATTTCAACCCCATAGGTGGTGGCATTATCCTGATTTTGCGGGC
The DNA here is from genome assembly GCF_044130295.1 of Acinetobacter uliginosus. NCBI lineage: Bacteria > Pseudomonadati > Pseudomonadota > Gammaproteobacteria > Moraxellales > Moraxellaceae > Acinetobacter > Acinetobacter uliginosus. Next base: position 12,669 of record NZ_JBIQOC010000037.1, read on the forward strand.
GTTCTACAAAACGCGAGCCTTCCTGACGAATCACTTTCTCAATGTAATCTTCAATTTCACGTTGATATGCCGTGATGTTGACGCCACCTGACGGGGTGTTATAACCTAAGGTGGATTCAAAGGCGGTTATTTTTTCCGGACGTAAATTGGGGTTTCCACCACGATCCGGATTGTTCAGGCTACCGGCATCACTATCGGTAGAAACAGAAACCGTAGGTAACAGCTGGTCGGTTTTAGGACTGCGGAATGCCTGGCTGATATTGCTTTGTAATGACCAGTGATCATCAAAATCAAATCGGTGTGCCAAAACAGGACTAAAGTGCTGGTCACTGTAATCCACAAGTCCTGAACGATGAATCCATTCCTGACGTGCACCCAAGGTCACGGTTTGCCGGTCGGTAAACTTCCAACTACCTTCGGTATAGAGCGCATAATGCTGTTCATCGAGTGTATCGGTAATATTACTTTCAAGTTCATTCGAGCGAATATCCGTACCAAACTTCAGTTGTCGGGTGTCATCAAATTTACGCACACCATCATAAGCCACACCATACTCATGGATGGTTTCATCGGTATAGCTGCTGAAGAGCGGTGACCGGGTCGATTCGATTTCGTTCTGCTGTTCGACTGAAAGACGAATTTTGTCGGAATTATCCTTGTCTTTACGTTCATAACGGGTATTTAAACGGATGCTGTCATTCTTGTCATTTTGCGTCTGATCGCCACGGCTGCCGTCACTTTCATTGTTACGATAGAACAGTTCGGCAACCAGTTTTTGCTGGTCATCCAGTTCATATTCAACACGGGGTGTCAGCATTTGCGACTTGCGTTCAGTAATACGCTTTTGTTCGCGGGTTTGGCTGCTGTTTTGGGTCTGGATGATCGAGATGGTGTCATTCCACATCTGGTTGGCAGACAGGCTGTATAACCAGGCATTATCCCGGTCATCAGCCTGAACACTGATATTTTTACGTTCCTCTTCTTTTTGGTCAGATTTTGCCAAACCATATCCTGCACGAATGGTTCCGCTGATGCGGGCATGATCCAAGGGTTGTTTCAGAATAATATTGATGACGGCGGAAGATGCCACAGAAACCTGAGCGACACTTGGCTGTTTGGTAATTTCAATCCGTTCGATCATGTCTGGCGTGATGCTGTCAACAACCGACATGCCACCGCGTGGGCCACCTTGAACCGGTTCACCATTGATTAAAAATGCCGGGGCACCACCGCCACGAAAACGCATAGCTGAAGCACCGCCACCCCCACGTGGACCTTGTCCCGGTGTGGGCATCTGAAAACCGGCGGCACGGCGTAAGGTATCATTCACGGATTGATCACCAAATTGCAGCATTTCTTCACGCGTGACAATAGTTTTCGCCACCGCACTGATATCCGGGTCTTTGGCTTGGGCGGGCGTTGCTTGAAATTTTAGGGTTGCCAGTGTCTGTACCGGGTCTGTTTGAACAACCGTGCTGTTTGTTGTGGCATCGCTAATCGTGTCAGCCGCCCAGCTTGGGGAGATAAAACTAAACAGTGCACAACTCAGGGTGCTCCATTGCCAACGCGGTTGTATGCGTTTCATTATTCGATGTTCCCTATGTAATTTTGCGTAAGATAACGTAAAAATATGGAGAAAATTTGTGGGAAACAGCAGAAATGAAAATAAACCATAAAACTGGATTACAGCGATAAAATAATCAAAATGAATGGCTTAACCCCAGCATTCTGATTATTTTTTGTGGCCGGGGGCAATGCGGATGCTGCCTTATTTCGTCAAAGATAAAATACAGTTTTGGCTGATGTTTTCAATCACCGCATCATTCAAGTGAATTGGGTTATCCCATTTCAGCATTTTTTGGGTCAGCCATTTAAAATCATCTACCTTTGGCACAGATGTCTCATCGACAAAATTGCGGATAATATTTTGAATGGAGTGGAATTTTTGTACATGAATGCTGTCTGAGCATTGAAATTGCACAATATTGAACTCGGTCAGCATTTGCCAAACGTCAGCATAGTCCTGTAAATCTTTCAGTTCTTGCTGGGCTTTTTGAATGGCCTGCGTTAAAGCCTGATGCGTGTTTGGATGTTGCATTGCCCAATCACAGGTGACTGCCAAAACCTTATCTGCCACTTGGGGAATAATGTCCTGACTGGAAGCGACAATTTGACCGATTCCCAGTAGTTCAGCCTGGCTGTTCCAGGGTTCACCGACACAAAAACCATCAATGACCTGATTGGCTAATGCCTGCACCATATAGGGTGGGGGAAGCGTGGCCAGTTTTATATTTCGTGCAATTTCAGGATTGGCAAGGGCGAGCCATTCTCTGAGACAATAATGATGAATCGACTGCTTAAAGACATGGGCAAATTGAATCTTTTTTTGCGCTTGTAGGGCAGAGACGATTTTTTGTGCAGATTGTTGTGCGCTGTCCTGACTGGAAATGTTCAGATCAAAGCACAGTTTTTGACTCAAACTAATAAAGGCACGGTTATAACTTAATACCAGGGCAGTCTGGAGTGGAATACCGAGCTGGTCTTCACCAAGTGCTGCGGCAGGCAGCATGGCAGACAGGCAATGTGCAGCATCTAAAAAACCAAAAGCCAACCGGTCTCTTAAGCTGGCCCAAGATGCTTCCTTCACCAGCGTGACCTCTAAACCCGCTTCCTCAAAAAAACCACGCTGCTTGGCCCAAAGAATGGCCACACAATCCAGCAGAGGAATATAGCCGAACTGGATTTGAGTTTTTTCTAAATCTGGCATGGCTTAATCCTTCAATTGGCTTTGTAGTAGTTGCTGTGCATCCAGTAAACGCCGTGCCATTTCGCCAATGGTCATACGGTGGCTCATGGCATTTTTACGCAGTAACTGAAAGGCTTGATCTTCAGTAAGATGGTGCAATTGCATCATCAATACTTTGGCTTTCTCCACATCTTTACGGTCGGCTAGCTTATTTTTGGTGTCTTCCAGATCGCCGAGCAATTTTTTATGTTTTTTAAACTGTTCAATCGAGATTTCTAAAATGCTGTCCAGTTTGGATGGGTCAATGCCATCGACAATATACGCCGTAACCCCGGCATCAATGGCGTTTTTGATCGTGTCTTTGTGGCTGTTTTTAGTGAACAGTACTGTCGGCAGATCGAACTGGCTGACACAGCTTTCAATGATGTCACGATGGGGATGATCCATATCCAGCAAAATCACGTCGGCATGCAACTGTTCGAGGCGGAACATGCTTAAATGATCCGCGCTGAGGCAGGCCACGACCTCGAAATTGTGTTCGATCAGGGAGGCTTGAATGTAATGGGCACGGTCTTGATCGTCATCAATCAGTGCGATTTTGAGTTTTGGCATATGGGCTAAATATCATCAGGCCATGCCTGAAAGAAAAAGTCATAATCTATTTAAAGCAATTAAAATGCCAAATGAGTTAAATCATTATGATTTCAATAAAAGTTCACTGAACCAAGGAACGGTGAGCAAATTGCGCACTGTCTTAATGCAAAAATGCGCTACAAGGAAGCATAATCATTGTTGAGCTGAGTCAGGAGGTCATAGTTAAAAATAGAGAAGCAGACCATTACTGGCATTGAAAAATTATAAATAAAAATTAAAAATGATAAAAAATATAAACTTATAGTTTTCTCTGAGTTATTGGCACGCGCATTGCTATATCTCTTGTGAGTCAAAGACGACTCCAAAAATTGTAAGACGGCCAAAGACGTCCGTTCTGATCGAATCTGCTGTGCAGCTATCTGCATGACAGATAAAACAATACGTTCAGTTCAGGAAGGAGAGGGCTATGTCTTCAAATTTAAATGCTAAAAAAGCAACAAAAATAAGTCTTTTCAATTTCAGTAGCGCAGCAATGCGGGCCTTCCATATGAGTTGGCTCGCATTTTTTGTCTGTTTCTTTGCCTGGTTTGCCTGTGCCCCACTCATGCCTGTCATTGCCGGTGAATTTCATCTTACTAAAGATCAAATTGCCAATATTAATATTGCCGCAGTCGCAATTACTATTTTAGTTCGTCTGATTGTCGGGCCTTTATGTGATAAGTATGGCCCACGCAAAACCTATACCGCATTACTGATTATCGGCAGTATTCCTGTCTTTGGTGTGGCCTCTGCCAACAGCTATGAATCTTTCCTTTTCTTCCGCTTATTGATTGGTGCCATTGGTGCCAGCTTCGTGATCACGCAATATCACACCAGTATTATGTTCGCTCCGAATGTGGTCGGGACTGCCAATGCTGCATCAGCAGGTTGGGGGAATGCGGGTGGTGGTGCAACTCAAGCCTTGATGCCGTTAATGCTTGCTGCCTTGGTGATGTTTGGTGTTGAACAGGCGATGGGCTGGAGAATTGCGCTCATTGTTCCAGGTTTGATGATGCTGATTGTCGGTGCAATGTACTGGAAATTCACCCAGGACTGTCCACAAGGCAACTTTAAAGAACTTCGTGCACAAGGCATTCAAGTTGGTAGCGATAAAAAAGGCGGCATGGCGATTCTGATGCACGCTGCACGTAACTACCGGGTCTGGATTTTATTTGGTGCTTATGCTGCGTGTTTCGGTATTGAAATCTTCATTCATAACATTGTGGCGATGTACTACGTTGAACACTTTAGCTTTGGCCTCAAAGAAGCAGGACTGGCAGCAGGGATCTTCGGTTTACTGGCGCTGTTTGCCCGTGCTTTAGGTGGCATTGTCTCGGACAAAGTCGCAATTAAAAAAGGCCTGGATGGTCGTACCAAAGTGCTGTTCGGCATGATCTTGATGGAAGGCCTGTTCCTGATCTTGTTCTCTCAAATGAATACCGCAGTTCTCGCAATTCTGGTCATGACAGTTTTTGCACTGTTTACCCACATGGCCTGTGGTGCCACCTATGCCTTGGTGCCTTTCATTGACCGTGATGCTTTGGGTGGTGTTGCTGGCATCATTGGCGCAGGCGGTAACGTCGGTGCAGTGGCAGCAGGTTTCTTACTGAAAGGCATGCTGGATATTCAAACCTGCCTGATGGCTCTAGGTGGACTGGTGGTGATTGCAGCAAGCTTTGTACTGATGATTCGCTTCTCGGTTGAGCATAAACAGAAAGAACAAAAACTGTTTGAAGATGCAGTGCTTGAACGCAACAACATGGCGCAAGGTTAAGCAAAGGGATTAAGGAGAATTGATATGAAATTAGTCATGATTGGTCACGGTATGGTAGGGCACAAGTTCATTGAATCGGTTCTTGAACATGCAGGTGACGAGGTTGAAATCACGATTCTGGCAGAAGAACCACGTTTAGCTTATGACCGTGTGCATTTAACCGAATATTTCACTGGTAAATCAGCCAAAGACTTAACTTTATGTCGTGCGGATTTTGCCGATGCCTATGGTATTGATCTGCGTTTAAGCACCAAAGCTATTGCAATAGATACTCTGAATAAAACCGTTACCACCAATCATGGCGAAGTCATTGCATATGACAAACTGGTGCTGGCAACTGGTTCATATGCTTTTGTTCCTCCTATTCCAGGGAATGAGCGTGAAAACTGCTTTGTTTACCGTACTATTGAAGACCTAGATGCCATTCGTGCCACGAGTTTAAATGCCAAAACCGGCGTGGTGATTGGTGGTGGTTTACTCGGTTTGGAAGCTGCGAAAGCCTTGCGTGATCTGGATCTTGAAACCCATGTGGTCGAATTTGCACCCCGTTTAATGGCGGTACAAATTGATGATTTAGGCGGTAAGGTTTTACGTGCAAAAATCGAAAATCTGGGTGTGAAAGTTCATACCCAAAAAGCTACACAATGCATCGAAGCCGGTGAAAATACCACGCATGTGATGAAGTTTGGCGATGGTTCTGAACTTGAAACCGATATCGTTTTATTCTCTGCGGGGATTCGCCCACGTGATGAATTGGCGCGTCAAAGCGGCTTGGCGCTGGGTGAGCGTGGCGGTATTGTCATCAATGATTATTGCCAGACTTCTGATGCTGACATTTACGCGATTGGTGAATGTGCACTGTGGCAAAACAAAATTTATGGTCTGGTGGCTCCGGGCTATGACATGGCACGTATTGCAGCCAAACATGTCATGGATCAGGCTTGCAATTCATTTACCGGCGCAGACATGAGCACCAAGCTCAAACTGATGGGGGTAGATGTGGCATCGGTGGGTGATGCGCATGCCATGACGCCAAATGCCTTAAGTTATTTCTATGCAGATGAAGATGCCATGATTTATAAAAAAATCGTGGTGAATGCGGAAAAAACCAAGCTACTCGGTGCTGTTCTGGTGGGCTGTGCCAAAGAATATAACGACCTGCTGCAAATGATGCTGAATGGATTGGAAATTCCAGAAAATCCGGAAAGCCTGATCATGCCAGGCTATGCGCAATCTACGGCCAAAGCGGGTGGTAGCGGTGTGGATCTGCTTCCAGATAGTGCCACCATCTGTTCATGTAATAACGTCTCTAAAGCCGATATTTGCAGTGCTATCGCTGATGGTTCAACCTCGCTGGGTGCCTTGAAAAAATGTACTAAAGCGGCAACGGCTTGTGGCGGATGTGCACCTTTAGTCACTCAAGTATTGAAATCTGAATTGCAACGTCAAGGGGTGACTGTAAACAATCACCTTTGCGAACACTTTGCCTATTCACGCCAGGAGCTGTATCACCTGGTGCGGGTCAATGAAATCAAAACCTTTGATGATTTGATCGGACAACATGGTCACGGTCTAGGTTGTGATATCTGTAAACCGACTGCAGCCAATATTTTAGCCTCCTGCTGGAATGACTTTGTATTGAAGCCAAGCCATGCAGGGTTGCAAGACAGTAATGACTATTATCTGGGTAATGTTCAAAAAGATGGCTCTTACTCGGTTGTACCGCGAATGGCTGGAGGTGAAGTCACTCCAGAGGGCCTGATTGCAATCGGTCAAATTGCCAAAGAATACGGTTTATATACTAAACTCACCGGTGGACAACGGGTCGACATGTTTGGTGCACAAGTGCATCAGCTGCCTGAAATCTGGGAGAAACTGATCAATGCCGGTTTTGAGTCAGGACATGCTTACGGTAAATCATTGCGTACCGTGAAATCTTGCGTCGGCAGTACCTGGTGCCGTTATGGGGTGGATGACTCAGTCGGTTTGGCCATCTTCCTGGAAAACCGTTACAAAGGTCTGCGTTCACCACACAAACTGAAAATGGCGGTGTCGGGCTGTACCCGTGAATGTGCCGAAGCACAAAGTAAAGATGTTGGGGTGATTGCTACAGAAAAAGGCTGGAACCTGTATGTCTGCGGTAATGGCGGCATGAAACCACGCCACGCGGAATTGCTGGCATCGGATCTGGATACGCAAACTCTAATCCGTTATATCGACCGCTTCTTTATGTTCTATATCCAAACTGCAGACCGTTTGCAACGTACTTCGGTATGGCGTGACAACCTGGAAGGCGGTCTAGATTATTTAAAAGATGTGGTGGTAAATGACTCACTGGGTCTGGCTGCTGAACTGGAACGCCGTATGAACCATGTGGTCGGCACCTATCAAGATGAATGGCGTACCGCGGTGGAAGATCCGGAAGTCCGTAAACGCTTCGTAACCTTTATCAATGCAAAAGTTGAACAACAAAATGATCCACACATTCAATTCGCCGAGGTGCGCGGGCAAATCCGTCCAAAAACCGAGGCTGAACGTGATGTGATGCGTATTCCTGTTGTTGAAGCTTAAAAGAATAAAGGAGAAAGATGATGACAATTTTAAAAGAAATGAATAAAACCAATGAGCTGGAATGGCTGGAAATTTGTGCACTGGATGACATTACCCCGAATACCGGTGTAGGTGCATTAATTGAAAATCAGCAAATTGCCATTTTCCGTGTCGGTAATGAAAAACGCGTCTATGCCTTGAGCAATCAAGATCCGTTTAGTCAGGCTTTTGTCATGTCGCGCGGCATCATTGGCGATTTGCAGGGTGAGCGTGTAGTGGCATCTCCCATCTACAAGCAGCATTTCAGTCTGGCCACCGGACGTTGTCTGGAAGATAAAGATCAAAAGTTACTGGTTTTCCCAAGCAAGATTGAAAATGGCAAGGTCTGGATCAGTCCTACACCGCAAAAAACCTATATCACCAATAACGGCACTTCCCAAGAAAAGATGAAACTGGTGTTGGTAGGTAATGGTCTGGCGGGTATGCGCTGTCTGGAAGACTTACTGGATATGGCACCTGAACGTTATGAAGTGACGGTCATTGGCGAAGAGCCGTGGGGCAACTATAACCGCATCATGCTTTCACCGGTGTTATCTGGCGATAAAACCATTGATGACATCATGCTGCATCCACATGCCTGGTATAGCGATAAAAACATTCGCTTTATTGCCGGTGATGCTGCGGTGAAAATTGACCGTCCACGTAAGCAGGTCTATACCGAAAAAGGCTTGGTGGTGGATTATGATCGTCTAATTCTGGCAACAGGTTCCAAACCCTTTGTCCCGCCTATTCCAGGTTCGGACTTAAAGGGCGTGATCAGTTTCCGCGATATCTATGATGTCAATACCATGCTGGATTACTGCAAATCTAAACAGAATGCCGTGGTGATTGGTGGCGGTCTGCTTGGGCTTGAAGCGGCTTATGGTCTGAAACAACGCGGCATGAATGTGACAGTTTTGCATTTGATGGACCGGATTATGGAACGTCAATTGGATAGTCGTGCAAGCAGCCTGTTAAAACAAAGTATTGAAGCCAAGGGCATCAACATCATGACTCAAGCCAATACCGAACAACTGATTGGCGAAGAGGGTCATGTCACCCAAATCAAGCTGAAAGATGGAACGGTGCTGGATGCTGATCTGGTGGTTTTTGCTGTGGGCATCCGTCCGAATATGGCATTGGCGCAAAGTGCCGGCTTACGTTGTAACCGTGGTGTGATGGTGAATGACACCATGCAAACCTTTGATCCGAGTATTTATGCGGTGGGTGAATGTATTGAGCACCGTAATCAAACCTTCGGTCTGGTTGAACCACTTTGGGGTCAAGCCTTTATTTGTGCCTCACATCTGGCCGAACACGGCAGCTTAACTTTTAAAGCACCGACAGTTCCAACGCAGCTCAAGGTCAGTGGCTGTGATGTATTTTCAGCGGGTCGAATTGATTTAGAAAATGGTGAACCACAGGACGATTACGAAGACATTATCTTGAATGATGAAAAACGTCAGATTTATAAACGCATTATTATTCAAAAAGATAAAGTCATTGGTGCAGTGCTGTTTGGTGATACTGAAGATGGTACCTGGTATGCAGAACTGATTTCTGATCAAACGCCAATCAGTAATATTCGTAATAAATTGCTTTTTGGTAAAGATTTTGCATTAAAGAAAGCAGGCTAATCACATAAGTGGTATTTGTTCAATTTTAAATATTTGCACAGCCACACTTTGCACTAATAAGTAAAGAGTAATTGCGTAGGCATGATCTTACTTTTGAAAGATCAAAAGTAACAAAAATCTTTGTTTCCCATACATTACGTCCTGTAATGATGGGAAACGGTGGCATCCATGCCACCTCGACAGAATACATGCTTACGTGAACTCTAAAGATTTAGATAGCTTGGAAAATAGAAGAAATTATTCAAGTGAATTTATTCGATAGAAAGGAGCATCCATGAATAGTATTCCCGTTATGGAACTGCATAGCTCCACAGAAATAAATACCAAAATCACCAATACCACCTGTCCCTATTGTGGGGTAGGTTGTGGTGTCACTGCGACTGTGCAGGACACTGCTTTAGGGCAAAAAGTGTCGGTTGCAGGGGATGTTAATCATCCATCCAACTACGGGAAACTGTGCATTAAAGGCAGTAATCTGGCCGATACCCTGGGGCTTGAAACACGCGTTCTTTATCCTATGCTGGGCAGAAAAAATCAGCGTGAAAAGACCGATTGGAATACTGCAACGGATTTAATTGCCAATAAGTTTCAGCAATGCATTGATCAATATGGTCGTGACAGTATTGCCTTTTATGTGTCCGGGCAATTGCTGACGGAAGACTATTACGTAGTGAATAAGTTCGTTAAAGGTTACCTCGGTACAGCCAATATCGATACCAATTCACGACTCTGCATGTCTTCCGCAGTTGCGGCACATAAACGTGCTTTCGGTGAAGATATTGTACCGGCAAGCTATGAAGATTTTGAACATACCGACATGGTGGTGCTGGTGGGTTCCAATACCGCATGGTGTCATCCGGTATTGTATCAACGCATCATGCAAGCCAAAGAGCAACGTGATCTGTTTGTGGTGGTGATTGATCCGCGCTTTACCAGCACCTGTGAAGCAGCAGACTTACATTTGCCGATTTTACCGGGGCAGGATGTCAAGTTATTTAACGGCTTATTGCAATATCTATCGCAAAATGGTCATGCTGCCCCAGATTTTATTGCTGCACATACCCACGGCTTAGAGCAAGCTTTGATCCACAGCCAAACTGAATCGTCCATTGAAGATGTCGTGGTACGTACCGGTATTTCACTGGAAAAACTGCAAGTTTTTTATCAGAAATTTGCCCAAACTGAAAAAGTAATGACTCTGTTTTCCATGGGGGTGAATCAGTCTTCACAAGGGGTAAATAAAGCCAATAGCATAATCAACTGCCATTTATTCACCGGAAAAATTGGCAAGCTCGGTGCAGCGCCATTTTCCATGACTGGTCAGCCGAATGCGATGGGCGGTCGTGAAGTCGGTGGATTGGCCAATATGCTGGCAGCACATTTAGAGCTGGAAAATGAAAACCATCAACAGCTGGTGCAAAACTTCTGGCAAAGTCCCTATATCGCCAAGCAGGCTGGGTTTAAGGCGGTTGATCTATTCCATGCGGTAGAAAGTGGCAAAATTAAAGCCATCTGGATTATGGCCACCAATCCGGTGGTGAGCTTACCCGATGCCGATCAGGTCAAACGTGCCTTAGACAAGTGTGAATTTGTGGTGGTGTCCGACATTTGCCAAGACACCGACACTACACAATATGCCGACGTGCTGTTACCGGCTTTAGGCTGGGGTGAAAAAGATGGTACAGTCACCAATTCTGAACGCCGTATTTCCAGACAGCGTGCATTTTTAGAAGAGCCAGAACAGGCTAAAGCCGACTGGTGGGCGATCAGTCAGGTCGCAAAACGCATGGGCTTTAGCGGTTTTGATTTTAACAATAGCCATGACATTTTTCTGGAACATGCCCGTTTATCGGCACATCAAAATGCAGATTTAAGCCAGTGCGATATAACGCCATATTTCCGCTATTTTAATTTAAACGGCTTAACAGATTTAACCTTTAATCAATATGATGACCTAAAACCGGTGCAATGGCCGGTCTGGACTAAACATCAGGCAGATGGTTGTGTAGCGCGACTTTATTCCAAAGGTCAGTTTAGTCATGCGGATGGCAAAGCCCAATTTATTGCCATTAGCGCAGTTAATCCCGTCAATCAGGTGTGTAGCGAATTTCCTTTGGTGCTGAATACCGGGCGGATTCGTGACCAGTGGCACACCATGAGCCGTACCAGTTTATCTGCCAATTTAAGTAGTCATCGCGCAGAGCCATTTTGTGAAATCCATCCACATGATGCCTTGAAATACGGGGCCAAAGATGGCGAGCTGGTGGAAGTCAAATCGAAATGGGGGAGTTGTATATTACGCGCCACAGTCAGTGACAACATCCGTCGTGGACAGGTTTTTGCACCGATTCACTGGAATGACCAGGTCGCGTCCGATGCACGGATTGGCAAAGTAGTCAATCCGGTGGTGGATGCCATTTCCGGTGAGCCTGAATTTAAGCATACCCCAGTCATCATCCAGCCATTTTACAATCAGTGGCAAGGCGTCCTCTATGTACGTCAGGGCTTTGAAAAGATTGTGCAATCATCCATTCAGAATATGGTGTGGTGGACCAAAATCATCACCGCCAAGGCTGTGCGTTATGAACTGGCCGACCGTAAAAAATTTACCCAGACCACAGAGCAGTTAAAAGAGCTATTACCATTTCAGGATGAAAGTTTTGAATGGCTGAATATTGAAGATCAGACTGCCCATATCAGTCACAGTGTGGTGCTGAAAGATGGGCATTTGATTGCTAGCCTATATATTGCTCCCAAGGCTTTATTGCCTGATCGTGACTGGGTCGCCAGCCTGTTTAAACGTGAACGTTTAAGTGCCATGCACCGCAAGGCATTACTTGCCGGACAACCGATGTCGATGGCAAATAATGAAGGTCCATTGGTATGTAGCTGTTTTAAGGTGGGTAAAAACCGCATTATTGAAACCATTAAAGAAAAAAATATAACCAATGAAAAACAGGTCACTGCCTGTTTAAAAGCGGGCGGTAACTGTGGTTCATGTCTGCCTGAAATTCGTGGTCTGATTAAAGCCTGTCAAATGGAGGCGGTAGAATGAGAAAAACCTTAAAAAATGCTGTTTATCCGAGCACCGATCTGGTGATTTTAGCCGGGGGGCAGGCACGGCGCATGAATGGCATCAATAAGCTGTTGCAGAAATTTGATGACCAGATTCAACTGATCAAAATCCATCAACAGCTAAAATCCGATGTGGCACATGTCTGGATTAACAGTCACCGGGATGATTCGATTTACCAGAAAATCATTCCCAGTATTGATTGCTATCAGGATGATGAGAGCGGCTTTTTAGGTCCACTGATGGGCATGAAAAGTGCCTGGGCACATGTACAGGCCGACTATGTGCTATTTGTCCCTTGTGATGTGACCTATATCCCTTCACGAGTTCTACTCAAGTTGCATCAAGCTTTGGCCAAAAACAGTCTGGCAGAGGTGGCTTATGTGGAAATCAACGGCAAGGCACTCTATCCATTTTGTCTGCTTAAACGCAGTAGTCTACCTACCTTCATCAGTCATCTCGAACAAAAACAGCGCAGTCTAAAACACTGTTTTGCCGACTTGCACGCTCAAGTGGCAAGTTTTAAAAATCGTGCCCTGTTTTTTCACAGCATTAATTCACTGGATGAGCTACAGCAGCATCAACAACTTAAATTTCTGCATTAAAACTGAATCTTTTGCCTTTGGCACAAACTTGGAACACTTATTGCAATTCTAACAATAACAAGATTGGGCACTTTAAATCTTGCGCACAATTGCTGTGCGGTAACAGGAAGTTGCTCGAAGATGGATGTTCAACATGAATATGATGACAGAACTTGAAACCGAAGCGCGTTTTGTCGATCAGTTTGGTCGCAGCAAGCGCAAATTACGAATTTCAGTGACCGATCGCTGTAATTTCAAGTGTATCTATTGCATGCCGGAACACCCTGAATGGATGAAAAAACACGATTTGCTCAGTTTTGAACAGCTTTATCATTTTTGTGATTTTATGGTGCGTCGTGGCATCGAATCTATTCGCATTACCGGTGGCGAACCTTTAATGCGTCAAGGCGTGGTGCATTTTATTGCACAACTACAACAGCTAAAAAAGCTGGGTTTAAAACGCATTTCCATGACTACCAATGCGCATTATCTTGGACAATATGCACAGGCTTTAAAACAGGCCGGACTGGATGATTTAAATATCAGTTTAGACAGTCTGGATGCACATCAATTTAAACAGCTGACACAAAAAGAGTTATCTCCCGTACTGGAAGGAATTCATGCAGCACAAGCGGTAGGTCTGCCAATCAAGATCAATTGTGTATTGATGAACGGGATCAATGACAATCAAATTCTGCCTTTGGCACGCTGGTCGGTTCAGCAAAAAATTATGCTGCGTTTTATCGAATTTATGCCCCTGGATGGTGACCGTAAATGGTCATCAGAACATGTGGTCAGCGAACAGCAGATTTTAGATAGCCTGAGTACTGAATTTACTGTAATTCAACAGCCAGGTGATTTATCACGCTCCAGTTCAGAGCCGGCACGACAGTATTTTATGGATGGCCATCCGCTTGGAATCATATCCACCATCACCAATTCATTTTGTGGAACTTGCGATCGTGTCCGCTTAACCGCACAGGGTGAATTTTATAATTGCCTGTTTGCTCCTCAAGGCCTGAATCTAAAAACTGAAATTAAAGCCCTGGGTTGTTCTGAGCCTTTGAGTGTGCTGAGTTTGCATGCCGTGTTATCAAAATATATCTGGAACAAAGAATCAGGTTATCACGCCATAGCACAACGTTTGGAAAATCAGCGCATGAATAAAAGCAGCCGAAAAATCAGCATGCACATGATAGGAGGTTAAGATGCCACAGATCAAAATTAAAATTGAGGCCTTTGGTGCGGTAGAACGCCAGTTACCGGAAAATCTGGAAATGATGTGTAGCCCATACAGCACGGTTGCTCAGGTACTGGCTCAAGTAGGGCAAGATTATCCGGCAGCGTTTGCCATGATTGAACGCTGTGCCTGTGCCATCGGTGAAGACATTATTTCACGCCAGACGCAATTAAGCATCGACAGCAGGCTAGTGCTGTTATCGCCAGTGGCAGGAGGCTGAAATGACGTTATTGAAAACATTTTGCAGAATTCAGGATACTGCCTTAAGCTTGGACAGTTTTGACCCGATCGAACATTTTCCCGAGTGTGGGGGAATTGGCGTATTCATCGGAACCGTGCGTAATCATCATGAAGGTAAAGCGGTTAAAGCGCTGAAATATACCGCCTATGCACCCGTGGCGGAAAAAATGATCCGTCAGATCGAACAGGAGATTCAGGCCAAATATGCGGTGTCCTATGTTCGGGTGATTCACCGGATTGGGGCTTTGGCTATTGGTGAAAAAGCCATTATTGCCATGGCCTATGCGGCCCATCGCCGCGAAGCCTTTGCTGCCTGTGAAGAAGCGGTGGAACGGGTCAAACATGAAGTTCCGGTATGGAAAGAGGAATTTTATCTGGATGGCAGCAGTCAATATGTAGAAGGCTGCTGTATCCGTAAAGATACAGCGGAGCAGGTGCATGTCCATCATCATGCAGATAAACAATATGCAGATAAACAACCTGCACACGGTGATCATGCCCATTGCCATCATTAAAAACAGTTTCATCTACTGAGTGAACCCGGGTAGATGTCAGTCAACAGCAATATTTAAAGTAAAAATGAATTCAGGAAATATGCAATGAAAAATGTCGGGATGAAAGCAGAAAGTTACCGGACTGCAGTAGCCACAGGGATTTTGCATGCACCGCCACATTGCATTGAATTATTACGTCAAGGCAATACTGAAAAAGGCGATGCCTTGAAGACAGCACGGATAGCAGGCATTTTAGCTGCGAAACGCACCGATGAGCTGATTCCACTGTGTCATCCGCTGCCGATTTACCGTGCCGATGTGGAATATGAACTGTTCGATGCCCATGTCGAGATTATTGCAACCGTAGAAACCATCGGTCCGACCGGGGTGGAAATGGAAGCCTTAACCGCAGTCAGTCTGGCCGGTTTAACGCTGTATGACATGTTGAAACCGCATTGTGAACCGGAAGATTTATGCCTGGATCAGGTCAAGTTACAAAAGAAAAAAGGCGGCAAATCCCATTTTACCCGTGTATTAAAAGAAGCGCTGCCTGCGTCTATCATTGTGTTGTCCGATACCGTTGCTGCAGGAAAGAAACCGGATACGGCAGGACAGAATGTGCGGGAAATTTTGCAGGAAGCCAATTTTAGCGATATTGCTTACCATGTCATTCCTGACAGTCCGGAACAGTTACTGGCCTTGATTGAACAGCAAAAAAATGACTATCCGCTAATTTTAACCGTTGGGGGAACGGGTCTGGGACCAAAAGATTTAACCGTGGAAACCCTGCAGCCTTTATTAAAACGTGAAATTCCCGGACTGATGGAAGCCTCGCGCAGTTTTGGCCAAAAGCGTACGCCTTATGCGGCTTTAAGTCGCGGTGTAGCCGGTTATATTGATAACAGTCTGGTAATGACTTTACCGGGTAGCCGTCAGGGGGCGAAAGAATCGTTGATTGCAGTCTTGCCGGCATTGGTACATTTATTTGATGTCCAGAAAAATATTCCCCATCCAGGGGGGTACCAATGAATAGCATCATGTCTGGATGTGGAGCAGAGCATGGCCTGATTACGGTAGATCAGGCCCTGGATTTAATTTTGCAGCATACTCAGGGACTGGCCACGGAAAGTCTGGAGTTAAATGGGGCTTTAAACCGCTATTTGGCGCAAGAGGTTTATTCTGCCATTAATCTGCCCTTATTTTCGCAAAGCGCTGTAGATGGCTATGCAATTTGCGCCCAATCTGCCATTGAGCCGCATAGCGAATTTAAACTGATCGGTGAAATTCAAGCCGGACATTCGTCCGAATTACAACTTAAGGCAGGGCAAGCCGTACGGATTTTTACTGGCGCCAAAATTCCCTATGGAACCACCACGGTGGCACGTCAGGAAATCGTCAAGCTCATCGATTCAGGCAAAATCGCAATAGTCGAAAACCTGCATGCTCATGCCGATATTCGCAATGTGGGTGAAGAAATTTCGGTTGGACAATTATTGGCCCACAAAGGACAGTTCCTTTCAGTAGGTGCAATTGCCTCCTTAAGTATGGCAGGCATTCAAAAGGTTGAAGTTTTTCGCTATCCCCAAGTTGCAGTGGTCATTACGGGAGATGAAGTCGCGAGCAGCATCGAGGATTTTGCAGCAGGAAAAATTTTTGATGCCAATGCTCCCCTGATTCAGGCCTGGTTTCAAAATGCAGGACAGCAGGTTGAAATTTTCCATGTGGCTGATACAGAAGATGCCGTGAAAGCCTTAATCCAGGAATTATCGGAAAGCCATGATGTGATTTTAACCACCGGTGGTGTATCCGTTGGAGATTATGATTTTATTCGACCGGTAGCCCTCGATTTGGGTTTTGAACAGCTGTTCTGGAAAGTGAAACAAAAGCCGGGCAAGCCGATGTTCTTTGCAGAATTAACACGCCCTGATCGCACACGTTGTTATCTGCTTGGACTGCCGGGCAATCCGGCAGCAGTTTATGTAGGCATGCAAATTTATACTTCAACCCTGTTAAGGGCTTTGCAAGGACAGAAACAGCAACCGGACTGGTTTAGCGTCGTGTTGACCCATGAGCTAAAAATGGATAGCCGAGAACGTTTTTTAAGAATGTCGGCCAGTTTTGATCAGGGACTGCTCAAAGTCCGGAGCTTGTCCAAACAGCAGTCACATATGCTGAGCAATTTAATGCAGGCCAATTGTCTGGTCAGGATTCCTGCGGGAGCTGCATTATCTAAAGGGCAAATCGTGCAAGGTCTGTTTATTCACTGAGAAGGAAAATATCGATGAAAAAATCCCTGTTTTTAGCAGCGTGTTTGTCAGTTACATTTTCCTCTACCTATGCAGGCACGGTAAAAATCTACGCAGCAGCCAGTCTGAGTAATGCCCTTAACGACATTAAAAAATTGTATGCAAAGCAGCATCCGAAAACGGATGTTGTAGCGGTATTTGGTGCATCCTCAGCACTTGCCAAACAGATTGAAGCTGGTGCCAGCAGTGACCTCTTTTTCTCTGCAGATCTGGACTGGATGAATTATCTGATTAAAAAGCAATTCATTCATCACAATAGGGCCAAGCCCGTATTGTTCAATCAGCTGGTGGTCATTAGCCCGAAAAATTTAAATATTGCATTTAAGCCACAGCCCAATTTTAATTTTGCCCAAGCCTTTAAAGGGCATTTATGTACAGGACAAATGGAGTCAGTACCTGCGGGTAAATATGCCAAACAGAGTTTGATCAAGCTGAATTGGCTGGCTCAGCTCAAAAGCCGCATTGTAGGAACGGATGATGTTCGTTCAGCCTTGGCTTTTGTAGAGCGGGGTGAGTGTGAGGTAGGCATTGTTTATAAAACGGATGCATTTATTAGCCAGAAAGTGAAAATAATCGGAACTTTTCCCGCAGATTCGCATCATCCCATTATTTATCCGATTGCCTTGACCAAGCAGGGCGAGAAAAATGCAGAGGCAATGCAGTTCGAAAAATTTGTGAAAAGCAGTTCACAGGCAAAAAGCATCTTTCAAAAATATGGATTTCGCATGAATTAATCTATAAATCAACCATAGGGAGATCGCCACGCAATGTTCAGTCCCGAAGAACTGAGTGCCTTATATCTTTCCGCAAAAGTCGCCTTCTGGGCAACGGTCATCTGTTTACCGTTTGCAGTGGCTTTGGCCTGGACATTGGCACGCCATGAATTCAGGCTGAAATTTTTGCTTGAAGCATGTTTGCAATTACCGATGGTGCTGCCGCCTGTGGTCTTGGGCTATTTACTGTTGCTGCTGTTTGGCAATAAAGGCTGGATTGGACAATATCTGAATGCGCTCGGGATTGAACTGGCCTTTAACTGGAAAGGGGCGGTACTGGCATCAATGATTGTGGCATTTCCCTTGATGGTGCAGCCGATTCGCCTGTCTTTTCAATTGATTAACCGGCAATTAGAACAGGTGGCCGGCTCGTTGGGAGCAAGCCCGTTCAGGGTGTTTTGCAGTATTAGCCTGCCTTTGGCACTGCCGGGCATGCTGATCGGGAGCATTCTGTGTTTTAGCCGAAGTCTGGGAGAGTTTGGTGCCACCATTACCTTTGTCGGCAATATTCCAGATGAGACCCGCACCATTCCAATCGCGATTTATTCCTTGCTGCAACAACCCAATGGCGAAGAATTTGCCATGCGGCTGGTGGTCTTATCTTTATTTCTGGCATTTTCAGCCCTGATTGCGAACTATTTTATTTTGCAAAAATATCAACGGAAATTGGGAGCCTGATATGTTGAAATGTGATTTTCTCTATCAGCAGGGTGATTTCAGCCTGAACGTTGAACTGGAGATGCAGCAGCAACTGTTAGGCATTGTCGGAGCATCAGGGAGTGGCAAGAGTACCTTGCTAAAAAATATTGTGGGTTTGCTCAAGCCACAACAAGGCTATATCCAGTTGAATGAACAGCTGTTAATAGATACCCGGCAGAATATTCATATCCCGATGTATCAGCGCAAAATCGCTTTAATTTTCCAGCATGCCTTGCTGTTTCCACATATGAATGTGCAGCAGAATCTACGCTATGCAGAGAAATTAGTAGATAAGTCAGAACGAAAGTTCCAGTTTGATGACATTGTCGAATTGCTGGATTTGACCACCTTGATACAACGTAAGGCCCATCAGCTTTCTGGTGGGGAAGCACAGCGGGTCTCGATTGGGCGGGCACTGCTATCTTCCCCCCATTTATTGCTTCTGGATGAACCCTTAACGGGACTGGACCGTAGCTTAAAACAGCAAATTTTACCGTTTTTTAAACGGATAAAAGAGGAGCTGGATTTGCCAGTGATTTATGTCACACATCATCCCGAAGAACTGGAATATCTGGAAGCGGAAACTTTGCAGTTAAGTCAAGGTCAATTACAGCGCAATTCAATGGATTGCGGTTGAATCAGATCGTCAACAATAAAAATAGCCTAAGCAATTTAAATGCTAAACTGCTTAAACCATTTCTATAAATATCAAATTATATTATTCAGTTTTTTGATATTCATTGATGACTTCAAGTGCAGCACGAAAGGCTTCCTGGGTGGCAGGAGCGCCACAGTAGGGCAAACTGTGTAATAACACTTCCTGAATTTCTTCTACTGTTGCACCGTTATTGAGTGCACCACGAACATGTCCCTTAAGTTCTGTGGGGCTTTTTTGTGCGGTTAAAAAAGCAATGGTGATCAGTGAACGATATTTACGTGGAAGAACGCCTTCGCGTTGCCAGGTTGAACCCCAGGCATGTTCATTAATCCAGTCCTGTAAAGGCTGGGTAAAGGGTACCGTATTGTCCTGTGCACGTTTTACGAAAGCTTCGCCCATGACTTCGGTGCGAACTTTTAAACCATTTTCAAAATCTTGTTGTGACATGTTTTGCTCTTTGAATGTCTATAAAAAATTGTGAACAAAGTTTATGTCTTAATCACGTTTATGCGTATAGGTTTATGGTCGTAGTTTGATGTTTTTTATAGAATCTGCGAGATGATTGCTTGGCTCATGTCTATGTTTTTAAATGCTAATCTAAGTGTTTTAAAATGAGTGCAGCAATAAGGTCAGCTGAGCAGAACACAAATCCTTAAAAGACAGTTTTTAAGCCCAATTGCGTGAAGCCATTAACTCAGAAGTGATAGGTTAATGGCATAAAAAAGCAGAGTAAAAGGGTTATTGGGTATGTTTAACCACAAGCACAGGAACATGACTGGCGGTCAGAATATCTTGGGCAATACTGCCAATGAAGGTTTTTTTCAAACCGGTTCGGCCATGCGATCCAACCACAATCAAATCGGCCTTTAGTTCATCGGCAAGTTCAGCAATGGCCTCACTAGGGGATTGTTTGGCTAAAAGCTTGGTTTCTGCTGGAATACCTGCTTCGGAAAATCTGGCACCTAGCTCGGCCAATATATTTTTAGCATGAGCTTGAGCTTCCATAAAATAATCAGTGACGCCGGGAACATTTTTATAAAAACTGACACTGGTTAAAGGATCAATAATCACTACGCTCACAATGGTCACTTTACTGCCAAAAGCTTTGGCTAACACCATGGCCTGATCAGCTGCGGCTACGGCAATGGGCGAGTCATCGACAGAAACTAGAATGTGCTGGTAATACTCCATGATGCTGTCCTCTTGTTTCAATATTTATTATTTGTTCAAAGCTTAACATAGCCGGAATGTGGAAAGGAAAAAGGATAAAAATGTATCTTTTATGATTTATTATTGAGCCTGTAAATTATTTTAATTAATTTTCTAAACCATCTATGCGAGGGCAAACGATCTTGTGTATTTTACTAAAAAGTTTAAGTGGAACTATCATTATGGGTTTGGCGTATATTCAGCTTAAAACTTAATGAGATTAATAAATAAAAAAGCCCAGATCAATTGATCTGGGCTTTTCATATTCTGGAGCGGGAAAGGAGACTCGAACTCCCGACCCCAACCTTGGCAAGGTTATGCTCTACCAACTGAGCTATTCCCGCAATATGGAAGTGAATTATAGAGAGTTTCTTTTAACTGTCAACTCTTTATGCTTCCAAATGATTAATTAATCAGCACGACGCCAAATAGTGCCTTGACGTGTATCTTCCAGAACCACACCTTGATCCAGTAAAGACTGGCGAATTTCATCGGCCTTGGCAAATTCTTTGGCCTTTTTCGCATCTTTACGTTGCTGAATCAAATCTTCAATCTGTTCTTCAGATAAACCTAATGCTTCCTGACCAATATCAGACTTCAAGAAGTCATCAACATTGTACTGAACCAGACCTAGAATATTGGTAAGGTGACGTAAAGTTGAATAATAAACCGCTGCCTGCTCCTGGTTTTCGTCTTTCACTGCACGGTTGAATTCTTTGTTGATTTCAAACAGTACAGCAATGGCTTCTGCTGTATTGAAGTCATCACGCATAGCAGTATTAAAACGTTCAACCAATGCATCATCCAGAGTTTCTACGGTTTTTTCACCGTAGACCTGCTGATAAGCCTTAAATGAATGATAGAAACGGGAAAGGGCTGTTTTGGCTTCTTTTAATGCCACATCCGAGAAGTTCACTGGGCTGCGGTAGTGTGAAGACACAATAAAGTAACGGATCACTTCAGGGTGGAATTTTTCCATCACATCACGAATGGTAAAGAAGTTGCCTAAAGACTTAGACATTTTTTCGCCATCAACATTAATGAAACCGACATGCATCCAGTAATTCACATACTGTTCATCCGTAGATGCTTCTGATTGGGCAATTTCATTTTCATGGTGCGGGAACATTAAGTCTGAACCGCCACCGTGAATGTCAAAATGATTGCCTAGGCAGCAAGTTGACATTGCCGAACATTCGATATGCCAGCCCGGACGGCCATTGCCCCAAGGTGAAGCCCAAGACGGTTCATTTTCTTTGGCATGTTTCCACAGCACAAAGTCAAATGGATGTTTTTTCTCTACTTCAACATCAACGCGTTCAGATGCACCGGCCTGCATATCTTCCAGTTTACGGCCTGAAAGACGGCCATATTTGGCAAATTTTTCCACTTCAAAATACACATCACCATTTGATGATGGATAAGCAGTGCCTTTATTGACTAGGTTACCAATCATGCTTTGCATCTGGTCGATGTAATCAGTCGCACGAGGGGCTTCATCTGGATGCAGACAGCCCAAGTTTTCAGCATCTTCATTCATTGCTTGAATGAAACGATCCGTTAAAGCTGTAATGCTTTCCCCATTTTCATTGGCACGTTTAATAATTTTGTCGTCAATATCGGTAATGTTACGTACGTATTTTACATTCCAGCCCTGACTGCGCAGGAAACGGATAATGTAGTCAAATGCAACCATCACTCGAGCATGCCCAATATGACAGTAGTCATATACGGTCATACCGCAGACATACATGTCGATATGACCTTCTTTACGAGGTACGAATTCTACTTTTTTACGTTGCTCTGAGTTATATAGAACAAATGGCTGCATAGGTCTTCTAAGATGCTTTTACAAAAGATGGCTCATCTTAACCTAAGCATTTTTTTTCATAAAGTTAAAACGAAAAAATGCAGAAGTTTTTTAGGGAATATAAAACTCGATATGAAAATTTAATGTCATTACTTATGGCTTAAGAAAGCACACTGCTCATGAAAATAATCAGCGATACCTGAAAAATAACAATTCAGCAATCAAAATAGTTGTATAGCGGGAATGTGAGTTCATACGGACCAATCTGTCCCGTTCCTCTAGAGCATTCAAGAGCAGAGCATTGAATAAACAGACAGATGTAACATCTAAATCTTATAGATCAAGTGAGCCCTATATCTCATCAATATTTAACAGATCAAGAGAAGTCTGTATTCACCCGCTTCAGCAGGCGCTCTATGCACGCAAGGCAAAACGGGCTGCGTTGGATGATCGACAGCCAAACGCCAAAGATGTCCCTGGCCTAAATTGATCGGTGTTGCATCCGCTTTGGGGGCATAATGCAAATCAAAGAAATATTCTTCCAGGAAATTTTCGAACTCAGTTTCTGGACCATCATGTAAGTCTTTCAGCTTTGCTCTTAATTCGGGAATCAAAATCTTTTGCTCAACCTGATCATTTGGCAAAATATCACTGGCACAACCAGAATAAGTACATAAGAAAGTATCGGTTTCTATAGGTGAGCGGTCAACGTGATAGGAATACACATCTGTTGCAATGAAATCCAGCTCTTCATCCCGTTCATAACTTTTAAGTAAATTAAGAGATGGGGATGCTCCGAAATCGGTTAATAGCTGGATATCTTTTAAGATCATTTCCCGAGCCAGATGACCTTGTTCTGAAAGTTGCAGCGCTAAAAGATCTTCCACAGAAATTTCTGTAATATTCTCTTTTAATTCAAGTTTAGTCACAATCTCTTTAAAATCACCAGCCAGATTTCTATACCAGCACATGGCATTCATATTTCCTTGAAACTTGGAATTGACCAGTTCAGGAAAAGTGGCAACCACACCAATTTGCTTGTGATCAGAAAGCGTATTTTTCATATGAGAATTAAATAATAAACCAAGTTTCATAATATACACTCAGCTTTACATAAATGCAGAATGATTCATGACACATGACCTGAAGAGAGTAAGGATGACGTTCGCGATAAACCTGAGTTTTACTCACCATAATTTCTGCACAATTATTGAAATCTTGTAATTTAGAAACGTGACATTTGCATAGATATGATAAAATTGCGAAAATTATTTTTTGCTTGATTGAATCAACTCTGTATAGAGTAAAGGTAAACCTATTTTGAACCCACCAAATATGCCAAATCAAATAGACTTTCAAAAAGTTGCATTAGAAACTTTGCGTATAGAAGAACGAGCACTGGAAATATTGGCAACACAAATTGACGATCGTTTTAGTCGTGCCTGTGAAATCATCTTGAAGTGTCGAGGGCGTTTAGTCATTACCGGTATGGGGAAGTCAGGGCATATCGGCCGTAAAATGGCAGCAACCTTTGCTTCTACAGGTACGCCGTCATTCTTTATGCACCCAGGTGAAGCGGGACATGGCGATTTGGGCATGCTGGTTCCTGGCGATGTGCTGATTGCCATTTCTAACTCGGGCAAGAGTGATGAAATCATGATGCTCATGCCATTAATCAAGCGTCTGGAAATTCCTCTAATTACCATTAGTGGCGACAACAAAGGCCCTATGCCGCAAAATGCCGATGTCGCTTTAACCTTGGGAAATATTCAGGAAGCCTGTCCACTGGGTCTGGCACCGACCTCAAGCACCACGGCAACTCTGGCTTTAGGCGATGCCTTGGCGGTTGCCTTGCTGGATGCACGTGGTTTTACTGCTGATGATTTTGCGCTGTCTCATCCAGCCGGTGCATTAGGTAAACGCTTGTTGTTACATGTCGAACACCTCATGCACACAGGTACAGAATTGCCAAAAGTCTCTCCAGATACACCAATGAATCAGGTTTTATACGAAATTTCAAACAAACGCCTAGGTTTAACCACAATTGTCGATCAAAATGACGTTCTATTGGGTATTTTTACTGATGGCGATTTACGTCGTTTAATTGATAAACAACAAGGCTTTGATGTGAACTTGCCGGTTTCTGAGGTCATGACTAAAAATCCATTGACCATTTCGCAAGAGGCACGTGCCGTTGAAGCCCTAGAGCGCATGAACGAAAAGAAAATTAATCAATTTGTTGTAGTAGATAGTGCAAACAAGGTTATTGGCGTGATTAGCATGCATGACCTGATTCAAGCCGGGGTAAATTAATAAATGGCATCTTATATTTTATTGGAACAGGCGCGCCATGTTGAAGCTTTGGTTCTTGATGTCGATGGAATTCTGAGTGATGGTTTTGTCACCCTGACCAATACCGGGGATGAAATCAAGTCCTTTGATATCCGTGATGGTTTAGGTATGAAACTCGTACAGAAAGCCGGTGTAAAAGTCATTATTATTACTGGACGTAAAAGCAATATTGTAGAAAAGCGCATGTCTGACTTGGGTGTAGACCTGGTTTTCCAGGGCCGTGAAGACAAAGGCACTGCATTACGCGAAGCCTGTGCCCAATTGAATGTTGCTCCAGAAGACTGTTTATATATGGGCGATGACTGGCCTGATCTTTCGGCATTTGCCATTGCCGGTATGAAAGTGACTGTTCCCAATGGTCATGTCGAAGTTCGACGCCGTGCTGACCTTGTTACTCAGGCCATGGGTGGTCGTGGTGCAGTGCGTGAAATCTGCGACATGATTCTGACGGCCAAAGGGGCTTATGAACAGCTGCTTGAAACCTATACCGCTGCCCCACATTAATTGTTAAACAATTCATTGAATTTGAGTTAAGTGCCACACTTATGGATACAAAAGTTTTATACCTGACTGCTATAGCAATTGCAGCTATAAGTGGTGGTTACTACTATTACAGTGGTAAGGGCAACAAGCTCGAGGTTGATTCAGCCAGAAGCATGACCTATTCCGCTGAAAAAATTAACCTGACTCAAACCGATGACAACGGTAATTTGTATGCCCGTGCTCAGGTCGACCGTATGGAACAGGACATGCAAAAAGAAACGGCCAAACTCGAGAACCTGAATGCCTCGCTGTATAAAAATGGCGCAGTTGATGCCACTTTTTATGCCAAAGTGGCGAACAGTTATGATGACAATCAACGGGTGATTCTGTCAGGAAATGTCGTGGCGACCAAGTTGATGCCACAGGGCAAAATGCAGTTTCAGACCCAGGAATTAACCGGATATCCTGAAACCCGGGAAATTGAGACAGATAAACAGGTCATTGTGCAATCTCCGCAAGCTGAATTTGTAAGCCAAGGTCTGAAAGCCAATTTAAATGACGGTCAATACGAATTTTTTAATATTCGAGGAAAATATGAACCACAATCTTAAGCTTACATTGTCTAAAACTTTGCTTAAACAGGCAGCTTTAGCCGGTTTGGTTGTATTCTCGTCGGCAGCGGCATTGGCCATTCCATCTGACCGAAATCAGCCTATTTCACTGGTTGCTGACCGTGCCACCTATAATGAAAAATCCGGGGTGACGACCTATAGCGGGAATGTCATCATCGAACAGGGCACCATGAGATTGCAAGCCAACTCTATTGTTGCCAATCTGAACAGTCAAAAACAGATCAGTAGCATTACGGCGACAGGCGGTCCGGCACGTTTCCAACAACAAATTGATGTCAATAAAGGCTTGGCGAAAGGTCAGGCACAAAAGATTCTTTATAATGCCCAAACTGGCATTATCACCTTGTCCGGCAATGCATTTTTACAGCAGGATGGGGCAAGTATTCGCGGTAATACTTTGAAATACAGCATGAATAAAGGTGATGTTGAAGCGACAGGTACACCGAACAATACTGGCTCATCTTCAGGTCGCGTACAAATTATTATTCCACCATCTAGCTCAAAAACGTTCCCAGGAGCACGTGATTAATGGATCAACCGCTAAATCAGCCCCAAACATTGTGTATTAAACATCTGGCAAAAAACTATAGTAAAAGATGGGTTGTGAAAGATGTCTCTTTTCAGATGCAGAGTGGACAGATTGTAGGCTTACTTGGTCCAAACGGTGCGGGTAAAACCACAAGTTTCTATATGGTGGTGGGTTTAGTTCGGATGGACAAAGGCGAGATTCATTTGGATGATCTTGATTTGTCAGACTTGGCCATGCATGAACGTGCCCGTAAAGGCATTGGTTATTTGCCGCAAGAAGCCTCAATTTTTAGAAAACTGACGATTTCTGAAAACATTATGGCGATTCTTGAAACCCGTAAAGATCTGAACAAGCAACAGCGTCAACAGCGTTTAAATGAACTATTGGCAGATTTTAAAATCACGCATATTAAGGATTCACTGGGGATGAGTGTGTCTGGTGGTGAGCGCCGTCGTGCTGAAATTGCCCGTGCTTTGGCGGCCGATCCCAAGTTCATGCTGCTTGATGAACCTTTCGCGGGGGTCGATCCTATTTCTGTAGCGGACATCAAGGATATTATCCGTGAACTTAAAGACCGCGGAATTGGTGTACTGATTACCGATCATAACGTACGGGATACATTGGCGATTTGTGAGCATGCCTATATTGTCAGTGAAGGTGCGGTAATTGCAGAGGGTACACCGCAAGAAGTGCTTGAAAATGACACTGTGCGCAAAGTCTATTTGGGTGAAGATTTTACTGTTTAATTAAAGTTTAATCAGAATGATTTAATCTTATAAATTACAGTATCATTTAAGTTTAAATATTTTTAATTATTAAGAAACCTTCTTTTATAGGAGGTTTTTTTGTATCTGCAAGCGGTTCAAAACAGGCTATACTGCTGCTGTATTGTTATTTATTCCAGATTTATGCCATTTACGATTGCCTCATCCGTTACTTTCGAAGAAGACATTAAAAAAAGTCGCTTTCAGGCGATTGCTGCACCAGTCGAAAATGAACAGGATGTCAAAAACTTTTTAGAGTTCCATAAAGATATCACCACCACACATCAGTGCTGGGCATGGAAAATTGGCCATAATGTTCGTTTTAATGATGATGGTGAACCATCAGGTACTGCTGGACGCCCGATTTTGGCAACCATTGAAGGCAATGAATTAACCAATATCATCGTTCTGGTCAATCGCTGGTTTGGCGGTATTAAACTCGGAACGGGAGGGCTAGTTCGGGCCTATGGTGGTTGTGCAGGGCAGTGCCTGGTACTGGCGGAAAAAATTGAACTGATTGAAAAAAAGAAAGTCAGCTTTGCCTCCCATTTTAATGAATGGGCTATTTTTCAGTATGAGTTGAACCACCAAAACATCGAATTTCAAGAACAATATACTGCCACAGGCGTACAGGTCGAAGCCTTGTTACAAGTTCATCAAATTCAGCCTTTGGCACTGAAAATTCAGGATGTGACTCGCGGACGTGAACAACTGAAAATTGTAGAAGAGCCGAACCATGACTGAACAGGATCCGCTATTAAAATATCGTGAACAACATAAGCACCGTTTAAATTACATGCCGTGGCTGTACTGGTCATTAAAACCGAAAAATCGCGGCTGGGCAGAACAGTGGCAAAAAGAATATCAGGCTTATTTGATGGAAATGGAAACTGTCGAAATTGGTGAAAACTGTTTTATTTCACCGCTGGCCCATATTTTTGCCGAGCCGGGCCGGAAAATCACGATTGGTGACAATACTTTTATTGCCGCAGACTGTACCTTGCATGGTCCTTTAGAAATTGGCAATGAAGTGGCCATTAACCATCACTGTATTCTCGATGGTGGGCGCATGGGGATCAAGCTACATGATCAGGTCCGTATAGCTGCATATTGCCATTTATATGCTTTTGACCACGGGATTGAACTTGCACAGCCCATTTACCAGCAAGCGGTACGTTCTCAGGGCATCGAGATTGGTCAGGATGTATGGCTAGGCGCGCATGTGGGTGTTAAAGATGGTATAAAGATTGATGCTCATGCCATTGTCGGCATGAACAGTATGGTCACAAAGGATGTTGAAAAGGCAACTATTGTTGCGGGTAATCCGGCCAGGTTTATTCGTCATCGGGATTAAAAAATCCAAGAAAATGAAGATGAATCAGGGAGTAAGTTTAATTACATAAAAGCCTGCACAGCGGTGAAGAGTTATGCTAAGTTAAAATAACAATTAGACTTAAAGCCTGTATGGGCGAAAAGCGAGGCGAAAATGAAACGTGTAATCGCTTGTATTGATTCTTCTCCATGTGTAAATGCAGTGGCTGAAGCTGCGGCATGGGTTGCAAAGCAGACACAACGTGAATTGGTACTATTACAGGTTTTAGATTATTACCCGGCTAGTTATCATTTGGGGGAAATTAGTGGGGTGATCGGGTTTGAAAGTAATGCAATGTTACTGAAAGAACTGGCAGAACTTGAACAAAAACAAAGTGAACTGGCACTGGATTACAGCAATAATCTTTTAACCCATATTTCTGACATGATTCAGCAGAAGTATGAGATTAGCGCCTCGCATCTGCAAGAAAAAGGCGATTTCCTGGAACAAAGTTTTCATGTGCTTAAAGAAGATGACATCGCCATTATTGGCCGGGTCGGAGAGCGTTCTGCGGAACGAAACAAACCAATAGGCAGTAATGTAGAAAATTTTATTCGTGGTGCAAAATGTACCGTAATGACCGTCGGGGAACAGTTTAAACCACCCACACGATTCATTTTTGCCTATGAATATTCACCAACCTGCGTTAATCTGATGAAACGTGTCGCACAAAGTGATTTATTAAGACTCTTACAGTGCCATCTGTTATATGTAGGTGATCATCCGGAAATACTGAATGAACCTTCGCAGTATTTACGTGATGCCGGGATGGATGTGGTGACTGAATACCGTTATGGCGATGTTTCGGAAAATATACTGGAATACCAAAGTGAACATGGCATACAACTGATATTGCTGGGTGCATTTAGTCACAGCAAGATTCGCCAATTCTTTTTGGGAAGTGTGGCAACAAGTATATTCCGAAACTCAACCGTACCCTTACTGGTGGTGAAATAACTGAGTCAATATCTAACAGGTTTGATTAATAATTGCCCATAGTTATCCGCATAAGTTGTGGATAACTATATGGACAGTATCTGTAAGTTATTAATAAAAAACAAAAAAAATAAAAAGATTGTTTTTTAACCTTTGTGTCATATTATTTCACTATGGCAAGTGCAAAGCCATCATGTCCTTTGCTACCAACTGTTTGTAATGCAGTACAGGACAAAATTCGAGGATGGTCTTGCAAGGCGACAAACATATCGCGAATACCTTCAATACTAGGTTTGTGGTTTGCAGGATTAATGATCTCGCCAGCACGAATCACGTTATCCAGCACAATAATAGTCCCTGAATGGGACAAGTTTAAGCTGAGTTCTAGATACTCTGGATAACTCTGTTTGTCGGCATCAATAAACACAAAGTCAAATGGTTCAAAATCTGCAGGCAATGCCTTTAATACATCTGCTGCACGCCCTACCTTAAGCTCAATGGTCTGCGGAAGTTTGGCATGATCAATATTTTCCTGACCCAAAGCTGCATGAGTATCACGACCCTCAATGGTCAGAATGTAGCCATCTTCTGGTAGCGCACGAGCCAACCACATTGTACTGTAGGCAGCAAAGGTACCCAGTTCCAGTACACGTTTGCACTTGTTCATCTGAATCAGCATTTGCAGCAGCATGCCCTGATTGGGTGCGACTGCGAGGTGATCTGGAAAACCTTTATCTTCAGTATTTTTTAATGTCTGTAGCAGAATGGGGTCTTCTGGAATTAAATGTGAATCGATGTAAGCATCAATCTCTGTCCACATTTGTTGCATAGTCTGGTCACCTGTGTTGCGATGCATGCATTTTAAACTTTTCCATTCAGAGTGCAATTTATCGTTTTGATTTATTGAAAATAGGGCAATAAAAAAGAGATCAGCAGGATCTCTTTTTTACCGCAATACACGATTTTAAAAATTACACATCGAGCTGTGGCGTGAGTGGTCTGGACCCCAGGTGCGGTAACCTTGAGTATCAATATGGATTTGACCAGAAGCATATAGCCCAAGTCCCATATTCAGGCTTTGTCCGTACTGCACCCAGAATTGACATAATTTAAATTTGCTATTTTCAATAAATGCATAATCTTCTGCTTGGGGCACTTCAGGCCCAATACGGAAATCGATCGCCGAATTAAATAAGTGGCGTGATGAATTTGCGCCACCGGCACACTGGTTAAGTGACAAATCCCGGTAAACAGAGGTCACTTCAAAGTCAGTAAGCACTTTGGCAGCAACCAGGTATTTAAAGACACGTAAAGTTGCAATTTGATTGTTCCACAATTCACGGTTAGGAATCATATATTGTGGACGGCCGCATTTTTGCCAGTCACGGGCAGAACGCAACAATTCGAAACTTGGGATAATATTGCCGACACCATTACGTTCCAGAAAATTTTCATATTCACGGACACGATGTAAATTATCACCGATGGCAATCCATGAATTATAAACATAAGGTACTGTTTTAGGTGGAATTGGGCGTTCAAGGCTAATGCGTTCTTGAGGAATGAAGATCCGTTTTCCATGGGGCATTTGCCCTTGTTTCTGAGGAGATGTGCTACATCCAATCATGACAAGTGGGACCAAGCTCAAGCCCAGTAAGCCCTTTAAAACATGCTTCATTATAGAAATCAGATATTTATAAATACATGCTATTTTAATCTAATTTGAAGGATAAAATTTGAAAATATTGCAATCAAATGTTTTTTTAAGTATAAAAAAAGATCAGCCTATGCTGATCTTTTTCAGGCTCAGAAACAGTCTTATTTTTCCAAGTATTGTAACTTGTCGGCTTTACCGTTCCATTCTTCACGATCGGCAGGCTGGTCACCAATTTGAGTGATGTTTGGCCATTTTTGTGAAAGATCGGCATTCAGCTCAATAAAGACTTCCTGACCTTCAGGCAACTCATCTTCCGAGAAAATAGCATTTGCCGGGCATTCAGGTTCGCATAATGCGCAGTCAATACATTCATCTGGATTAATCACGAGGAAATTTGGACCTTCGTAGAAACAATCTACCGGACAAACTTCTACGCAGTCTTGGTATTTACATTTAATACAATTTTCAGTGACAACAAAGGTCATGGCGACAGCTACCTAAAAAATATGGTTCTAGTTACTCTTGCTGTATTTTAGGCAAAAATGCTGCTAAGTAACAATTGCTTTTATTGATATTTATTATATATAAGGCTGTTAATTTTAGTAAAAATTGAATATTTCATTAAATATATGTAGTAAATGAAAAAGACTTCTATTTAGAAGTCTTTTTCTGGCACAGATTTAAATTAGCTTTCCAGGGCATCTTTTAAAGCATAAATTTGTTGCAAGGCTTCCCGGGGAGAAAGATTGTCTACATCCAGCGATCTTAACAACCTTAGTGCAGGGCTATCTTTTTCAATTTCCACTACACGTTCAATAATTTCTACAGCCGGTTCATCGATCGCACTAAACAAGTCATTTTGTACTACCTTATTGACCTGTTGATGTTGCTGTTTTTCCAGAATCTTTAACCGATTTTGTGCTTCTTTAATCACGCTGGCAGGAATACCGGCCAGTTTTGCTACCTGTAAGCCATGGCTTTGACTGGCAGGGCCGTGCTGAACCTTGTGTAGCAGGATTAAATTACCGTTCAGCTCCTTGGCTGTGACATGATAGTTATCAATTCCTGATTCCTTGCCCAGTTCGGTCAACTCGAAATAATGAGTCGCAAACAGGCACAGGCACTTAATCCGTTTGCTCAGGTCAATCACACAAGCCCAGGCTAGAGACAAACCATCATAGGTACTGGTTCCGCGTCCGACTTCATCCATCAGTACCAAAGACTGGTTGGTGGCATGATGCAGAATTTGCGAAGTTTCGGTCATCTCCACCATAAAAGTCGATTTACCGGTCGATAAGTCATCTGCTGAACCAATACGGGTAAACACGCGATCAATCGGGCCTAATACTGCGGACTTTGCAGGCACATAGGAACCGCAATAGGCCAGTAAACTGATCAGTGCGGTTTGACGCATAAAGGTGGATTTGCCGCCCATATTCGGACCGGTCACAATGGCCATACGGTGGTTAAAGTCTAGTGTGGTATCGTTCGGGGTAAAAGCAGTTTTGCTTAAGGCTTCCACCACAGGATGCCGGCCTGCAACAATTTTAACCCCAATTTCAGGGCTGAATTCTGGACGGGACCAGTTGCGTAAACGCGCCTGATGGGCAAAATTGGCCAGCATGTCAATCTGGGCAATAGCGCTGCTCATCATCTGTAAATTGCCAATGTCTTGACGTAATTCATCCAGCAGCATTTCAAACAGCATTTTTTCACGCGCAAGGGCACGTGATTCGCTGGACAGGACTTTATCTTCAAAAGATTTCAGTTCCGGCGTGATATAACGCTCGGCATTTTTTAAGGTCTGGCGACGGATATAATGATCCGGTGCCTGCTCGGCTTGAGCACGAGTCAGTTCAATATAGTAGCCACTGACACGATTATAGCCAATTTTCAGGGTTGAAATGCCGGTGTTGGCACGTTCTTGAGTTTCCAGATCAATCAGGAACTGGCCTGCATGATCACGGATTTTACGCAGCTCATCCAGTTCACTGTCAAATCCTTCTGCAATGACATTGCCATCACGGAGTAATACCGGAGGGTTTTCGACAATCGCAGACATCAGGCGTTGATGCAGGCCATTAAAATCCCCTAGTTCATCTGTCAGCTGCTGAATTAGAACGGATTGCTTAGTCTGCATCATTGGCTGTAGGGCATGGCGTAAAAAAGGAATTTGCGCACAGGCCTGACGTAGTTGTACCAGATCACGCGGACGTGCACTGCCTAAAGCGACACGGCTCAGTACACGTTCAATATCGCTAATTTCTTTCAGGACCAGACGAATCGGTGTTTCATGATAACCGCTCAACATAGCGGCAATGGCATCCAAACGGGCATCCAGTATTTTGGTGTCGCGTAAAGGCTGCATCAGTGTACGGCTGAGCAGTCGGCCACCCATGGCAGTCTGGCAGTCATTGATCAGCTGGAACAGGGATGTACCATGTTCAAATAGAGGTTCAACCAGTTCCAGATTGCGACGCGTGACCGGATCTAGCGCAATAAAATCACTGCTTTGTTCTAGCTGAATCGAGCGGATATGCGGTAAAGCAGTTTTCTGGGTTTCTTTGGCATAATGGATCAGTGCCGCTGCCGCCGCTTTGGCCAGCGGTAAATGGTCAATTCCGAAGCCGGACAGGGTAGATACCGCGAACTGGTCACATAAGGTTTTTTGTGCATTATTCAGGTTGAAATCGACATTCGGACGACGGGTCACAGGGCAGTCGAGTTGTTTTTTGATCTGCTCGATAATATTGGGATCGACAATATCTTCATCTACCACAATTTCACTTGGCATTAAGCGGGAAAGTTCAATTGCCAGTTGTTCGTGATGAAACTCTTGTTGTTGTACCTTGAAAATACCGGCACTTAAATCCAGCAATGCAATACCAATTTGCCCCTGATGTAAGCAGAGTGCAACCAGATTGGAAGACTGATGACTGTTCAATAGCGCATCATCGGTCAGGGTGCCCGGAGTGATGATACGCACCACACCACGCTCCATAGGTGCCTTTCCGCGAGAGCCTGCGCTCTCGCCCTCACCAAGCTGTTCGCAAATGACCACGGTTTCGCCTTTTTTGACCAGACGGGCCAAATAGCCTTCAGCGGCATGATAGGGAACACCTGCCATGGGAATCGGTTCGCCATTGGCCTTACCGCGGTGGGTTAAGGTAATCCCCAGTAATTTGGCGGCTTTATGGGCATCGTCAAAAAACAGTTCATAAAAGTCACCCATGCGATAAAACATCAGGGAGTGCGGGTGCTGCATTTTGACGCTCATGTACTGCTGCATCATCGGCGTTAAAGTGGAAAGATCAGCCATGATTTCCGGGTAACTCATTGAGGTAAAATCCTTAAATATTTAAATACATCTCATCGTTAAAATTTGGCTGTCTCACCAATTTCAAATTTATGCATGAAACGATATGCGTTAAATCCTAGACTCTGGCTTTGTTCTTATTGTTATTTTCAAGCCAACCCGAGCTATGGAAAAACGCTATTTCATTTGCTCAGACATCTTATCAAATTTGCATGAATTGCGAAAAATGCTTTGCAGTAAAGTAAGCGTCCGCTGAATCCCATACCAATTTTTAATTCGATTCAGGTTTCCAGCAGTGCGGCAGCAATTCTTCAATTTGGGTCACTTTGTGTGTCGGCAGCT
>NZ_JBIQOC010000038.1:0-12630 GCF_044130295.1 Acinetobacter uliginosus
ATATATCCATGTTCATGGATTAAGTCCCCACTTGTTTTTAGGTGGGAACTAAATTAAGGCTTATAGGATCGCTTGGTAAGGCTGTGTTAGCCGGATGCTTACTTAATTTACTTGATATGGATATAGATAAAATAAGTCCACAGAATTTATGAGTTAAAAAATAAAGAATTTACTGATTTATTTTTTAATCCCAGCTCTCTAGAGAACTGGGATTACCTAAAAAATTAAAAATGCAGAGTTAATTCATAACTTCGACATGTGCGGGTATTCGTTCTAACGCAAACATACACCAAATAATGTATTTGGTGTATGTGATGCATTCCTTCGCAAAACTATCTGAACATTACATGTTCGGATAATTCGGACCACCACCGCCTTCAGGCGTTACCCAAGTGATATTCTGAGATGGATCTTTGATGTCACACGTTTTACAGTGAACACAGTTTGCCGCGTTAATTTGGAAACGCTTAGAACCGTCATTCTCTTCCATAATTTCATAAACACCAGCAGGGCAATAGCGCTGAGCAGGCTCATCCCATTTTGGTAAGTTCACATTTACAGGAATAGAAGCATCTGTCAGTTTCAAGTGCGCAGGTTGGTTTTCTTCATGAACGGTATTCGATACAAATACTGAAGACAAACGGTCAAATGTAATTTTACCATCTGGTTTTGGATAATTCGGTTTGAAGTTCGCAGCATCGACAGTTTTTAAAGCGCTGAAGTCTGGCTGTAAGTCATGTAGTGTAAATGGCACTTTAAAGATGTTTTGATCAACAAAGTTGAACGCACCACCCATCCATTGACCAAACTTATGCATAGCAGGGCCGAAGTTACGAGAGTTATATAACTCTTCTTTCAACCAGCTGTTGTTGAACTTGTCTGTGTAAGCAGTCAATTCTTTAGCGAAGAAGTCTTCACCTTCAGTCACACGTGCAATGGCAAGGTCACCACCTTTTTCCACACCCGCAGCAATCGCTTCAAATACTGCTTCACCGCACAGCATGCCTGATTTCATTGCTGTATGAGAGCCTTTGATTTTAGCAAAGTTCAGGAAACCTGCGTCATCACCAATTAAGCTACCACCTGGGAAAGTGAATTTAGGTAGTGAGTTGAAGCCACCTTTTACAACCGCACGTGCGCCATAAGAAATACGCTTACCACCCTCAAGATATTGCTTGATCAGTGGATGTGTTTTCCAGCGCTGCATTTCCATAAATGGATACATGTGTGGATTGGTGTATGACAAGTCAACGATCATACCCAAAGTCACTTGGTTGTTTTCAGCGTGGTATAACCACCAACCGCCTGAAGAACCTGTTTCATTTAAAGGCCAACCTGCACCGTGCATCACCAAACCTGGCTTGTGTTTAGCAGGATCGATTTCCCAAAGTTCTTTAATACCAATACCGTAATGTTGCGGATCAGCATCTTTATCTAAATTGAATTGAGCAATCAGACGTTTACCCAAGTGACCACGACAGCCTTCAGCAAATAATGTGTATTTGGCATGCAGTTCATAGCCAGGAGTAAAGTTATGCGTTGGTTCGCCATCTTTACCAATGCCCATGTCACCAGTCTGAATACCTTTCACAGTACCATCTTCATGGTAAAGGATTTCAGACGCGGCAAAGCCTGGGAAAATAGACACTTCTAATTCTTCAGCTTTAGCGCCCAACCAACGAACCACGTTACCTAACGAAATAACATAGTTGCCATCGTTATGCATGGTTTTAGGCACCATCCAATGCGGTGCTTCTTGTGATTTTTCATCAGACAATAAGAAATAGGTTTTGTCTTCAGTGACAGGCACATTTAACGGTGCGCCTTGTTCTTTCCAATCTGGGAACAATTCATTCATCGCGCGAGGTTCGAGCACAGCACCTGATAGAATATGCGCACCCACTTCGGAGCCCTTTTCCACGACACAAACGGACAGATCGTTTAGGTTATTTTCAATTGCAAGTTGACGAATTTTAATCGCAGCAGATAGGCCGGCAGGACCTGCACCGACGATAACTACGTCAAACTCCATCGATTCTCTAGTTAAATCTTCCATAATTCTGAAACCTAATTTCGCTTAGCGGTATTATATCATTAGTGTGCACTTTTTTGAAGCGCGATCATGGCAAAGTGTTCATAAAAAAGCCTCATATAGAGGCTTCTTTTAGTCACTTAAGTCTTAAGATTTTTGAGGGTCATATTGTTTTTCTTTGATGAACAGCGCAGGGATCACACCACAGATGAAGTATGCTGCGCCCATTACAAGGAAACCAAGACCAATCGAACCACCACTTGCTAAATAACCGATTGCAGCAGGTGCAATTGCAGCACCTAAACGACCTACATTATATGCACCACCGATCGCTGTACCACGTACATTGGTTGCAAAGCTTTCAGTCATATATGTTGCATTTACGCCATATGGAATACCATATAAGAAGCCGAAAATTACAAGTAAATATAAGATGTTTTCTGGTGAGTTATAAAAGACGATGAGTGGTAGGAAAATCGCTGTACCAATTGCACCAAATGCATAGGTAAAACGACGTCCAAGTTTGTCTGCCATATAGCCTGCAAGAATTTTACCCAAGATCATTGCGGTATATGTACCCACCATATATGCCGTCATTTCCTTGAATTTCATACCTAATTCACTTTCAAGATATGATGGCATCCAGTTATTTACACCATAGTAACCGAATTGCAAGAAACCTGCTGTTAATGCCCAAAGGATGAACATATTGCGGTTACGTTTGTCTTGGAAAATTAGTTTCCATGTCGATTGTTCGTTAGTATTGGATACTTCAACTTTCTTAAAGCGGTTTTCTTGCCATACAGCTGGTTCAGGAACCATGTAATGCATCATGATTGCCAAAATAATAGGCAAAGCAGCAACATAGAACAGCATTCGCCAACCGTGGTCTGGAATGAGCCAACCAGCTAGTAATGTTGCAACAATATAACCGACTGTCCAACCTGCTTGAAGTGTGCCTAAAACGGTTGTACGGAACTTGGTTGGAACGTATTCCGCCATTAACGTGTTACATGCGATATATAAAGAGCCTAACCCTAATGATGCAAAGAAACGTAATGCACCAAACTCTAAGAATGAGTTTGTAAAACCTAAGCCACAAGTCAGTGTAGAAAATAATAAAATTGAGATAACAACAATGCGCACACGTCCAAATTTATCGCATGCCCATCCACCAAAAATACCACCAATTGCCATACCAGCAAGGGTGAATGTACCCAACATACCTGCCTCTACAGGAGTTAAGCCAAATTCAGCTTTGATACTATTTAAGCTGTAAGACAGCAGCATTAAATCAGCACCATCAACCAATAACGCAAGGAATGCGAATATAAAAGCAACTTTCCATGTGTTAGGACCGATTTTTGAGATCGAATTCTTGATCGTCATAATCCTTTACCTTCATAAAAAAAAGCTGGGCCGCAAGGAGATGTTGACCCAGCCAAAACGGTTACTGGGTAACTTCACGTATCATGTTACGCGCAATAATCACTTGTTGAATTTGAGTTGTACCTTCGTACAAGCGGAATAAACGGACGTCACGGTAGAAGCGTTCAATTGCATATTCATTGATATAGCCAGCACCGCCATGAATTTGCACGCCGCGGTCAGCCACACGACCACACATTTCAGTTGCAAACATTTTTGCGCAAGAGGCTTCCGTACTTACATTTTGACCCGCATCACGGCGACGAGCTGCATCTAGAACCATGCATTTTGCAGCATAAATTTCAGCTTTTGAGTCTGCAAGCATGCCCTGAATTAGCTGGAAATTTGCAATGGCTTGACCAAATTGTTTGCGTTCAACGGCATATTGAAGTGAGTCATCCAGCATGCGTGTTGCAGCGCCAACGCTTAAGGCAGCAATATGAATACGGCCTTTATCTAAAACCTTCATCGCTGTTTTAAATCCAACACCCTCTACACCGCCAATAAGAGCTGAGGCTGGAATACGGCAGTTTTCAAAGATTACGTCACAAGTATGCGCCCCTTTTTGGCCCATTTTTTTATCACGCTTGCCCAATGAAATGCCAGGTAATTTGCTGTCCACAATAAATGCAGAAATTGCTGCAGCACCTTTAAGCTCTGTATTGGTACGCGCCATCACTGTAAATACGCCAGCATGTGGAGCATTGGTAATAAAGCGTTTAGTACCGTTTAAAATGTACTCATCGCCATCTTTAACCGCTGTTGTTTTAAGTGAAGCTGCATCTGAACCAGAGTCAGGTTCTGTTAAGCAGAAAGAACCAATAATTTCGCCACTTGCTAGTTTTGGCAGGAAATATTGTTTTTGTTCTTCAGTACCATCAATGATGAGGCCTGATGCACCAATACCATTATTTGTACCAATTAATGAGCGGAAAGCAGGAGAGGTACGGCCCAATTCAAAAGCGATGTAAACCTCTTCTTCCATGGTTAAGCCAAGGCCTTCATATTCTTCAGGAATAGTTAAACCAAATAAGCCTAGCTCTTTCATTTGCTGGACGATTTCTGCTGGAATTTCGTCAGTTTCGGCAACAATTTCTTCATTTGGTATTAATGCGCCTTCAACAAATTGTCGAATCATATCAACCAATTGGTCTAAGGTTTCCTGATCACGAACCATGATCTCACTCCATATTTAGGATATTTAACTTGAACCGCAAATCAACACGGTGATCAAGATCTACACAAAACGATTTAGGCGGATATTAATCAAAAGCAAAACTCGAATCAATATATACGAAAGTATATTTCGCACAGCGGTATTTTATATTTTGTGTGGTTTTTATTTTAAATATCTGTTTTAGAATGTTATTTAAAAATTACATGGCACTATAAAAAAATTAATTCGTCAAATTTAGAATTTACAAAGCCATTAAAAGATGTATATTGTGTATTAAATACCGCTGTGCGAAATGAGATAATTATGGAAAGCACCCCAATATTGAATATTAGCCTTCAGGAAGATGGCGTTGCCGTTGTTCAATTGCATCGTCCAGAAGCGCGTAATGCTTTAAACCTAGAATTGCGCCAAGCGCTGTCAGAGACTTTTCAAGATTTAAGTCAAAATGATGCTGTGCGCGCGATTGTCATTACTGGTGGTGACAAGGTTTTTGCTGCAGGTGCAGATATCAAAGATTTTACAACTGCAACGACTGCGCAGATGTACTTACGTCATACAGAGCAATATTGGCAAAGCTTGGTAGATTGCCCTAAACCGATTATTGCTGCTGTAAATGGCTATGCATTGGGCGGTGGCTGTGAGTTGGCCATGCATGCAGACATCATTATTGCAGGTCAATCGGCAAAATTTGGTCAGCCAGAAGTCAAATTAGGCTTAATGCCTGGCGCTGGCGGTACACAGCGTTTACTGCGTGCTATTGGCAAATTTCAAACCATGTTGCTGGTGCTTTCAGGCAAGTTTATTTCCGCAGAAGAAGCTAATCGTATGGGCTTAGTATCAGAGGTTGTGGAGGATGAGCAAACAATTTCACATGCAATTGCATTAGCAAAAACCATCGCAAGTTTTTCACCAATTGCTGTGCAGCAAATTAAAGAAGTCACGAACCTTGGGCAGGATCAATCGCTGCAAGGCGCGTTGGCGCTTGAGCGTAAAGCATTCCAAATTTTATTTGATACCAAAGACCAAAAAGAAGGCGTAAATGCTTTCTTTGAAAAGCGTCCTGCGCAATACACTGGAGAATAAGACATGAGCATTCAATCTATGGCGCTCATAGGCACAGGTGTGATGGGCATGGGCATTGCGCAAATTGCAGCGCAAGCAGGACTCGAGGTGCGTTTGTTTGATGCCAAAGCAGGTGCTGCCGAAGCAGGTTTAAATAAACTGAAAAGTACATTACAAAAACTACAAGCGAAGGGTAAGTTTAGCGAAGAGGCTTTAAATGAAACTTTAGCTCGCTTTAAAGTTCTAGACAGTATTGAGCAAGTTGCTGGCGTGGACATGGTAATTGAGGCCATCATCGAGAATCTAGAGATTAAGCAAAATTTGTTTAAACAGCTAGAAACGATTGTATCGAGCGACACAATTTTAGCGACAAATACATCATCACTTTCGGTAACCGCAATTGCATCAAACCTTGAGCATCAAGACCGTATGGCAGGATTTCATTTTTTTAACCCTGTTCCATTAATGAAAATTGTGGAAGTGATTGCAGGCTTAGCGACTGAAGAAACAGTCGTCGCTGATTTGCTGGAACTGGCACAGCGTATGGGGCACTTTGGTGTCCGTACGAAAGATACGCCTGGATTTATTGTCAATCATGCTGGCCGTGCCTATGGAACTGAAGCGTTAAAAGCATTAGGCGAGGGCGTTGCCAGTATTTCGGAAATTGACCGTATTTTACGTGAAGGCGCTGGTTTTAGAATGGGACCGTTAGAACTTTTTGATTTAACCGCACTTGATGTATCTCATCCAGTCATGGAGTCGATTTTTAATCAATTTTACCAAGAAGACAGATACCGTCCGCATGCATTAACACGTCAAATGCTGGCAGGTAAAAAGGTTGGCCGTAAAGTTGGAGAGGGCTTCTATAAATATCAAGATGGCCAAAAAACCAATGAAGAGCCAATTCAAACTGTTCCTGCAATTACGGTATTCAGCCCAGTCTGGATTAAAGCGGATTGTGAACAAGATGCGGCGATTTTACGTGACTACTTAAACGAAAATGGTTTCATTATTGATGCTGCAGAAAAGCCTGCAGTCGACAGCTTAATTGTTTTAGCAACATACGGTGAGGATACGACCACAGCAGCATTGCGCTTTGGCGTGGACGCAACACGGGCTGTCAGTATTGATTTACTAACGGACTTTACTAAGCAC
Organism: Acinetobacter uliginosus; assembly: GCF_044130295.1. NCBI lineage: Bacteria > Pseudomonadati > Pseudomonadota > Gammaproteobacteria > Moraxellales > Moraxellaceae > Acinetobacter > Acinetobacter uliginosus. The sequence continues at coordinate 6,855 of NZ_JBIQOC010000038.1, forward strand.
CGTACTTTAATGCCTTCGATTGTTACACAAAAATCGTATGTAGATCAGGCGCATGCAATCTTTGCTAAAAATGATCATGGCGTAACTGTAATTGCTGAAAGTATAGGTTTTGTGTCGCAACGTGTTTTAGCTATGGTTGTGAACTTGGCGTGCGATATTGCACAGCAGCAAATTGCAACAGCATCGGATATTGATAAGGCCGTCAAACTTGGTTTGGGCTATCCGCATGGACCGATCTCTTGGGGAGATGTGCTAGGTGCACAGCGTATTTTACTTATTTTAGAGCGTATTTTAGCCAATACAGGCGATCAGCGTTATCGTCCAAGTCCTTGGTTGAAGCGTCGTGCTCAATTAAATATCTCATTACTTCACACTGCAGCGGTTTAAACGAATATAAGGATACTTTCATGTTAAATGCATTTATTTATGATGGATTACGTACACCATTTGGTCGTCATGCAGGTGACTTAGCAACAATTCGTCCTGATAACTTGGCTGCTGGAGTTATTCAGGCATTAATTGAAAAACATAATTTAGCGAATAATATTTACGATGATGTGATTTTGGGTAATACCAATCAGGCGGGTGAAGATAGTCGAAATATTGCACGTCATGCGGCTTTGCTAGCAGGTTTAGATGTAAAAACGCCAGCTCAGACGGTAAACCGTTTATGTGCTTCTGGTTTAGCAGCTGTGATTGATGCTGCGCGTGCGATCAGCTGCGGTGAGGGTGAAATTATCATTGCTGGCGGTGTGGAGTCTATGTCCCGCGCGCCATTTGTATTTGCAAAGTCTGAAAAAGCTTTTGGCCGTGATTTTAAAGTGTTTGACTCAGCCATTGGTGCACGTTTTCCAAACCCTGCAATAGAAAAGCAATTTGGTGATGACACCATGCCAAAAACGGGTGATAACGTTGCAGTTGAATATGGTGTTAGCCGTGAAGATGCAGATACATTTGCGGCAGCTTCACAAGCAAAATATGAATCTGCGCGTAACGATGGTTTCTTCGAAGGCGAAATTAGCCCAGTTGAAGTTGCTCAAGGTCGCAAATTACCGCCTAAATTAGTAGCAGTTGATGAGCATCCACGTCCTTCGTCTAATATGGAAGCGTTGCAAAAACTGAAACCATTGTTTGCAGATGGTGTGGTGACTGCGGGCAATGCATCTGGTGTTAATGATGGTGCAGCCGCACTGATTATTGGTTCAGCAGAAGCAGAACAGACCTTAGGCTTTAAGCCGATTGCTAAAATTTTATCGTCAGGCGCAGCTGGTATTGAACCGCGTATTATGGGTGCTGGCCCAGTAGATGCAATTAAACTTGCATTAAAACGTGCCCATTTAACTTTAGATGATATGGACATTATTGAGATTAATGAAGCTTTTGCATCTCAAGTTTTAGCTTGCTTAAAAGGTTTAAATGTATCTTTGGATGATTCTCGCGTCAATCCAAATGGCGGTGCAATTGCTGTCGGTCATCCATTGGGTGCATCGGGTGCGCGTTTGGCCTTGAGTACAGCACGTGAATTAAAACGTCGTGGTCAAAAGTATGCCGTGATCAGTTTATGTATTGGTGTGGGACAAGGTCTCGCAATGGTTATTGAAAGCGTATAAGTAGGAAAAACACATGGGTGCATTAGAGGGTATTCGCGTACTTGATTTAAGTCGCGTACTAGCAGGTCCGTGGTGTGGTCAAATCTTTGCAGATTTAGGCGCAGAAGTAATAAAAGTGGAACGTCCAAAAACGGGTGATGACACCCGCATGTGGGGTCCGCCTTGGATGAAAAATGACAAAGGCGAAGATACACGTGAAGCTGCTTACTACCAGTCTGCTAACCGTAATAAAATGTCAATTGCCATTGATATTGCCTCACCTGAAGGTCAGGAATTAGTCCGTGCTTTAGCGGCAGAATCAGATGTATTAATTGAGAATTATAAAGCTGGTTCTTTGAAAAAATACGGTTTAGATTACGAAACTTTAAAAGAGATTAATCCGCGTTTAGTTTATTGCTCAATTACTGGCTTTGGACAAACAGGTCCACGTGCACCTGAACCAGGTTATGATTTTATCGTGCAGGGTATGGGCGGTTTAATGTCTGTGACTGGTGAGAAAGATGACCTACCTGGCGGTGGCCCGCAAAAAGTAGGCGTTGCATTTGCTGATTTAACCACTGGTTTATATTCAACAATTGCGATTCAGGCAGCATTGCTTAATCGTCATATTACAGGTTTAGGGCAGCATGTAGATATGGCATTGCTGGACGTGCAAGTAGCTTTACTTGCTAACCAAGGCATGAATTACTTAGCTTCAGGCAAAGTGCCGGGACGTTATGGTAATGCACATGCGAATATTGTTCCTTATCAGGTGTTTAGAGCTAAAGATCAAGACTTTATTATTGCATGTGGTAATGACAAGCAGTTTGTTGCTTTAAGTCAAGCGATTGGTTTGCCTGAATTGCCTGAAGATCCACGCTTTACAACAAATGCCTTACGTATTAAACATCGTCAAGAAATTGGTGATTTGCTAGCAGCGCATTTTTTAAGTGGTACTGCAAAACACTGGGTAGAGGCGATTCATGCCGTGCAAGTTCCAGTAGGTTTGATTAATAACCTTGAGCAAGCATTCCAAGAACCGCAAGTTCAAGCACGTAATATGTTGATTGAAATGGAGCATCCATTAAAGGACAAATTACAAGTGATAGGTTCACCGATTAAGTTGTCACGAACGCCGGTTGAGTATAAAAAAGCGCCACCAATGCTTGGTGAACATACGGATGAGATTTTATCGCGTGTGGTGAGTGCTGAGCAGCTAAAAGACTTAAAAGAAAAAGGAATTATCGCTTAGAGCTATTTTTTTATTATTTAAAGTTTAGAAAAAACAGCAACTTTTTATCAAAGTTGCTGTTTTGCTATATAGGTATTAACTATATTATAATTTCGCAATGCGGTACGCTTATTGAATATTTAGAGATTTTTGAATGACAGACGGTACAGATTTGCAGCAAGAAGAAAAATTGTTGGCTCCTTTGCGCCACGAACTTTTGCATCCAATTGAAGACATGCAAGAGGAAAATGATCGTCAATACATTACTGCGCTTGCGCGCGGATTAGAATTATTACGCTGTTTTACACCTAAGCATCAGCATTTGGGTAATCTGGAACTGTCGCAGATGACTGGCCTTCCAAAACCAACCATTACACGATTAACGCATACATTGTCACGTTTAGGTTATTTAAAACAGGTTCCAAATTCAAGCAAATATCAGCTCTCTGTTGGGGTTTTGTCCTTTGGCTATTCAATGCTTTCGAATGTGTCGATCCGTTCGATTGCACATCATTATATGAAAGAACTGGCTGACTATGCAGAGGCTGCTGTTGCCATGGCGACCCGTGACCGCTTGAATATGATTTATCTAGATGTAGTGCAGGGTAAAGGCAATGTCACAATGCGCCGTCAAGTGGGAACCTATTTACCCATTCACCTCAGTTCGGTTGGCCGTGCTTGTTTAGCAGCTATGCCTGAAGATGAACGTGAATTTTTGCTAGATGCCATTCGCTCAAAGCATAAAGACGAGTGGATTAAAATTAAGCGTGATTTAGATCAATCCTTTAAAGATTATCAAGATTTTGGCTATTGCTTTTCGGTTGGTGAGTGGCATAAAGATGTAAATTCTGTTGCTGTGCCATATTTTCATGAACAGCATGGCTTATTGGTCTTTAACTGTGGTGGGCCAAGTTTTATTTTAGGCCGTGAAAAATTGGAGGATGAAATTGCGCCAAGGTTATTACACATGGTGAATAACATTCGTAATGAAGTAGGTTAATTTCATAGGGCTTTATTGCACAAATATTCAAAATTAAAATCTCCCATACCTACTCATATTTAAGTGACAACTTGGGTATGAGGGCGACCTAATTCTGTGAATTTATTTAAGACAGCTATGCGTGCATGAATCTCATTCACTTGACTATCAAAATTTCTTGAGCAGAGTTTATCGCCTAGTAATTTAATACAATGCATCTTGGTTTCAACCAGACTTCGCCGATGATAGCCTGACCATTTTTTCCAGAGTGTCCTGCCTGAGATACCGTCTTGGTAGTCAATCAGGTTTTGAGATTATTCGACCAATAAATAATCTCTTTGATAGGCAGTCTGATGTTTTAAAACGCCATAACACAGATGTATAAGCTTGCGCATTGCAGCACCTAAAGCACACATTTTATTTTTACCCTGGCTTAATAATCGTTGATATAAAGCTTCAATGTGTGGATTATATTTAATCGCTGTTAATGCTGACATATACAATACTGAGCGTATTTTACTGTCACCTGCTTTTGATAAGTGACTTTGCTTGTTGACTGAACTGCCAGACAACTGATGTACTGGAACCAAACCTACATATGCAGCAGCTTGACTTGCTTTTTCAAACTTGTGCGAATGAAATAACCCCAACAGTAATAAGCCTGATCGTTCACCGATTGAAGGAATAGTTTGCAGTAATTTCAAATCCTGTTTCAATGTTGGATCTTGATCTATGTGATCATTTATTAACTTATCAATATGTTCAAGTTGCTGATTTAAATACTCAATATTTTTTTCAAGTAATTTAATCACAACAACAGAGGTATGAGTGGACTGTGCCTTTTCAAGTCGATTCTTTTCCTGCAATAGACTACCTAGATAGACATCTCGTCTGCCTAGTAAAGCTTTTAATAATCTGACATTTTCAGGTTCAGGCTGCCATATGATTAACTTTGCGGTGTAACCATAACGTGAAAGAGCTTCACTATCAGCTTTATCCGTTTTATTTAGCATGGACATGCCTTTGGCAAAGGCTCTTACTCGTGAAGGATTAGCCACACAAACCTTTACACCTGCATCATATAGATAATATCCCAAATTCTCATGATAAACCGAAGTCGCTTCCATGATTGCTGTCACTTGATCAGGTTCAATTTTAAGAGTGATGAGCCATTTGAGCAGACTACCAAAGCCACTTTCTGTATTAGTAAATATTTTATTTTTTCTTTTTCCAGTCAAACCTTGAGGGAAAATGCAACAATCTATTTTGGTTTTACTGACATCAATACCTAGCATAATCATGGTGATATTCCTTGAGTTTAAGCTATGCTTTTTATCCCATTAACCATCATCTTACCTTGTGAATACAGCATCAAAGTGCTTAGTTACCGTTCAGAGTTGTATGAGGGATAAGGGCAAATTGTAGGTTTTATCTCAGGTTCAAATTTAAGATTTTAGCAGCATTCCAAACTCTACAATTTGCGTATAGTGGTAGCTAATCACTATATCAATCAAGATACAAGCAGCATGCTGCGCAAGGGTTGTACTCCTGAAACATTGCGTGTTTGGTATTTAAAGCATATGGATCAACTAAATCCTGCCAAAGTACAACAGATATCTGACCAAGAAAAAATGAAGCAAATGGAACGTGAAATTAAAGAATTAAAACGTGCCAATGAAATTCTACGTAAAGCAGCCGCTTTTTTCGCCCAGGCGGAGCTCGACCGCCCACACAAATAATGGTGGATTTTATCCAGAACAATAAAGATCGATATGGTGTTGAAGCGATTTGTAGAATTTTACCGATTGCAGCTTCGACCTATTATCGGGCTTTAGATCTCGTTGATAACCCAGAACATCGAGCGAAACGTGCTCTGCATGATTTACATCATGCAGAGCAAATCAAACGTATTTGGAAAGAAAGTTTAGGTCGATATGGTGTGCGTAAGGTCTGGCAACAATTGAAACGTGAAGGTTA
>NZ_JBIQOC010000039.1:0-478 GCF_044130295.1 Acinetobacter uliginosus
GCAAATCAAACGTATTTGGAAAGAAAGTTTAGGTCGATATGGTGTGCGTAAGGTCTGGCAACAATTGAAACGTGAAGGTTATGTTATCGCACGTTGTACAGTTGCTCGATTGATGCAGAAGCTAGGTATACAAGGTGTTTGGCGTGGTAAGAATAAACAAACCACCCGTAGCCGAGATGATCAAAAACGAGCAGATGACTTAGTAAAACGCAATTTTAATGCAGATCATCCTGACCCTTGCGAAGCAGTGCTCAGGTCGCTGACTTCACGTATATTCAAACTCATTCAGGCTGGGTCTATACCGCCTTTATTATTGATGTGTTCTCGCGAGCAATTGTTGGATGGAAAGTATCAACACGTATGAATACAGATATGGTGCTCGATGCACTGGAGCAAGCATTGCATGATCGAGGCATGCCAAAGAACGTGATTCATCATAGTGACAGAGGCGTGCAATATCTTTCCATTCGTTATACCA
>NZ_JBIQOC010000004.1:0-353 GCF_044130295.1 Acinetobacter uliginosus
CGCTAAGTATTGGTGCAAGCACCAATACTCCGCTCGACTTGCATGTGTTAAGCCTGCCGCCAGCGTTCAATCTGAGCCATGATCAAACTCTTCAGTTTAAAATCAGTAGTAGCTTATGGCTACCAATCTTGGCTCATCAATTTTCTGACAAATATTTCTCAAATAAACTTCGAGTAATTTCTACCATCAATCAATGAAAATAATTTCGATCAATCAGCCAGTAAAAATCCACACAAATTGTTCTTCATAATCTCTTAATGATCTATTTCCTACCTCGTCAGTAGAAAATATAACGCAATAAACATTCAACAACTTAACCTGTTCAGCTAAGTTCGTTTGCTGTATCGCGTCGG
>NZ_JBIQOC010000040.1:0-1932 GCF_044130295.1 Acinetobacter uliginosus
TGGATCCAAGCCATTCAGCTTTGCTGACTGGATTAAAGTCATGATATTGGCAGCTCGTTGGCCGCTGCGCAGCGAGCCAGCAAACAGCCAGTTCTTACGTCCCAATGCCCAGGGGCGCATCTGATTCTCAACCCAATGTTAGCGGCAGTGTAAAAATGACCCCCTAACGGCATTTAAAAACTGACCCCCTTGGTGACATATTCAGCTCCTACAAAATTCAATAGTAGCTGAAGATCGACTTAATGCGACAGAACAGAAATATTGCCTCAAATAATTAAGGTTCGGTTACTAGGTCTGTAAAACAAACCCATTGCAGAATAGTGTTTAACTATCACTGATTTTTGTTGCTTAATACAGATTTTAACAGTGGTTACTTTTTTGGTTACTACAATGTGGAATATCACAATAATATTTATAAAAAACATATATATAAATATTTATGTGATGCGTAATATACGCATCACATAAAAATTGCTTAAATTTGCTATAATTAATATCTACAGTGTCATTAGTGGTTCGGTTTAAATTTATGAGTCTTACTGAAATTAAAGTTCGCCAAGCTCATTGCAAGGAAAAAACCTGTTTTTTATCCGATGAAGATGGACTTAGCCTGAAGATTGAGCCGACTGGAAGAAAATCTTGGTGCTATCGCTATACAGATCCACAAACAAAAAAACGTCGCCGCATTCAGTTGGGGCTTTATCCTGATTTATCGCTGAAAAAGGCACGACAAGTCAAAGATGACTTTAAAGACAATAATTATTGTTTTGAGCATGATACTGTCTCTAATGTCATCACCTTTCGTAAGGTAGGGGAGGAGTGGCTGCAGTTCAAACTGAAAAATGCATTTAATGATTCACCCCGCTGCGGTGTACTACAGTTAGCAGAAAGATGTTTACAGCAAGATATTTATCCAGACCTTCAGGATTTACCTTTTCAAAACATCAAGCGTTATGACCTGGTTTCAGTAATCAAAAAAATAGAGGGACGCCAAGTAAAAGAACCTGTCAAGAAAGCTTGTAGTTATTTGAACCAAATTTATGACTACGCTGTAGCGATGGGTTATTGTGAATTCAACATCGCGCATGGTTTAAATAAAATCGCCATTAACAGTAAAATCAAGAAGAATTATCCGTATTTGAAAGCGGAGGATATATCAGATTTTAAGAAAAATTTATTAAAATTGGATGCCCATCCGATTATTAAAAAAGCACTGCTGTTCAAATTACATACTGGCGTGCGAGGGGCTGAATTGTTATTGGCTGAGCCTCATCATTTTGATTTAAATGAAAAAATCTGGAAAATACCTGCCTTGCATATTAAACAGTTTCGACGAAAAGTCATATTAGGCCATGAGATTCCAGATTTTTTAGTTCCACTTTCAAATCAGGCTTTAGAGATTTTGAAAGACGTCATGCAGTGGTCATACGGTGAAAAATACCTTTTTGCTAGCCCTCGCAAACATAATCAACCGATTCATTTTAATACATTAAATATGGCCATACGTAAGATGGGGTATGGCAAACATCAACTATCTTCTCATGGATTACGTTCTACTTTTAGTACCATTTTGAATGACTCAGGTTTGTTCCAGGATAACTGGATTGAGGCACAACTTTCACATATTGATAAGAACCGTACCCGTGCCAGCTATAATCACGCTGACTATTTAGCCCAGCGGACTGAAATGATGCAGTGGTGGGGTGATTATTTAAGTACTGCTAAGTGAAAATCGTACTTTTATACATAGACTTAAAACATTATGGGGTTTCAAATGGATAGTAAACAATATACTTGCCGTGTTACATGGTCAGCAGAAGATAATGAACCTGAGTTCGATGAAATCCACTTAACCTTTTAGCATATTTTGGAAAGTTGGCTTATTGGGGTTCAAACAATAAGCCACTACAGCAGCCATGATATTCACCATGA
>NZ_JBIQOC010000041.1:0-32707 GCF_044130295.1 Acinetobacter uliginosus
AGTACGGTTCAGGGATTACCCGTGGATGAATGGGTTAGAAATTGAAATTGATAACCCATTGGTTCCTATGGAATTGATGCCAGTAAAACCATTAGATTATTATAATTATGACTTTTTAGATCCGAATTGGAAGCCAAAAAGCTTTTGGGGCAGACTATTAGGACGGAAGTGAATTCATAGTAACTATCCAAATGAAAGAAGAATCAGTGTCCTGTATGATAAGAATATGCAATTTATCTAAGAATTATATTGCTGAACAAGCTTTTAAGAATAGGTTTGGGCAATAAAGCCTTTAAATTCTATTACTGAATAAACCCTAAGTGGCCGACTTGGAACAGGAATAAGTGGTAGGGAACGAATAGGAATAGGTGGTAGGTTTATGCAGGAATATGCACAATTGCAAGTTGACGAATTTTAATTGCCGCAGAAAGACCTGCAGGGCCTGCACCAACAATCACTACATCAAACTCCATTGACTCTCGAGTAATATCTTCCATAATCTAAAACCTAAGGTTGTTATACGATAATGATGCTTGCAAAGTGTCCAGACTAATTTAGTAAAACTTTATTTTATAAAGCAAAGAAGTGAACCAAGCCGCTTCCACAAAACAGGTTTCATGATTAAAAAATAGCGGTTAGATCTGTAACAAAATAGAGAATGAGGGATATTACTCTCTATTTCAGACCCAATAACTCAAATATTATTCAAGCTTAACGCAATATTATTGACCATATGAATGAGGCGAGGGCCAATTTCATTTTCCAGCTTTTCCTGATCCAGAATGTAGCTTGGAGCACCACAGTTAAAGGTTAAAATGCCATGTTTAGGGTGAATCAGAGGAACCGCGACAGAATTCACGTCTTTGGTCCAGTCACCGATAGAAAGACAATAGCCATAGTCCTGATAATCGCGAATCGCCCGTTCCAGATTACGCTTAATGGTTGGCCATTGATCTTCATTTCTTTTCTTGATCGCATCAAATAAATATTCACGTTCTTTGACTTCCATCGCAGTCAGGCAGGCACGACCCATAGCACTACTGTGGATAGGCAGGGTAGAGCCAACTGGACGACGCATGGTCAAAGTAGACTCTGTATGAACCACTTCCAGATAAATCATGCTCAGACGATCACGTGTTGCCATGGCGACAGGCGCTTGCGCATAACGTGACATTTCTTCCATAAATGGATAAGCCTGGGTACGGGCTGAAATATTGCTTAGCGCCGCATAACCCAAAGCCAGTACGCCAACATCCAACAGGTATTTGGTCGTATTCGGTAACTGTTTTAGATAACCTAAAGAAACTAGCGTGCTGGTGATCCGGGCAACAGTCGGTTTTGGTAGATTAGTCAGTTGTGCAATTTCCTGGTTACCCAATAATTGATTCGTTGCTGAAAAACATCTTAGGATTTCTAAACCACGTGCAATAGACGCGATAAATTGTGGGTTATTTTCTCTATGAATATGTGAAATCGGATCTAAACGGATCTCATCAAAATTAGGTATTTCGCCAGTTTTATTTTTTGTCATGGTCAGAGCAATTAAAGGTAAATTAATAAATATGATAGCAATTAAATTTCACGATACAAAATACAACACTTCTATTAGTGATAAAAATAAATAAAAAAGTGCTCACTTTATCTGTATTTAAGTCAATTAGCGCTATTCAGCTAAAAACAATGCAAGATTTATAAACATTTAAGACTAGTAATGATCTTTAAGTATCTTTAGAAAATTTAAAGTTCGCCAGATAAAATTTCATGAAAATGGAGCCAATCAAAACGAGAATCATCAGCACGATTTAATTGAAACATTCTTATCTCGCTGCGCTTTTATAGAAGGAATTATGATCTGATTTAAATCATCTAACACTTTTCTAAATCTATTAATAATCTAAAAATTTCGTATTGTGAAATAAAATTGTAACTATAATTTTTAATTAAAGCTAGAAAAATTTGCTTTTTTGCTTAAAAAATAAAATTTTTAATAATTTTTCTTGCTCAAAATGAATTTTTATGATTATTTATTTCGTATTACGAAACTAAAATTAAAGGGTAAAGGAATTTACCCAGATGAACTAAATAACATGGAGATCCCTATGATTCGCGATCCGGAAATGCTTGAGCAACTTCTTTCGACTATTCGTAACTTTGTCAAAAATGAACTAGTCCCTTTAGAACATGGAGTTGAAGAAAGCAACGCGATTCCTGAGCGTATTGTCGAGCAGATGAAAGAATTGGGTCTGTTTGGCCTAACCATTCCAGAGGAATACGGCGGTTTAGGTATCACCATGGAAGAGGAAATTCTGGTCGCAATGGAATTAGGCCGTACATCGGCTGCATTCCGTTCTTTGATCGGGACCAATAACGGGATCGGTTCAAGCGGGATCGTGATTGACGGTACAGAAGAGCAAAAACAGAAATACCTGCCACGTTATGCGACTGGTGAAATCATTGGTTCATTCTGTTTAACTGAGCCAGATTCAGGTTCAGATGCAGCATCTTTAAAAACCAGCGCGGTTAAAGATGGCGATTACTATATTTTAAACGGTACCAAACGTTTTATTACCAATGCACCGCGTGCAACAACATTTACGGTGATGGCGCGTACCAATCCTGATATCAAAGGTGCAAGCGGCATTTCTGCATTCCTGGTAGAAGCGAATACACCGGGCCTAAGTCTGGGCAAAATTGATAAAAAAATGGGTCAACACGGTTCATACACTTGTGACGTGATTTTTGACAACTGTAAAGTTCATAAAGATCAGTTGATCGGTGGTGTTGAAGGCATTGGCTTTAAAACTGCAATGCGTGTCCTAGATAAAGGCCGTCTGCACATTGCTGGCTATAGCGTAGGTATGGCAGAGCGTATGCTGGAAGATGCTTTAAATTATGCAGTGGAACGTAAGCAGTTCGGTCAACCGATTGCGAATTTCCAGCTTATCCAAGGCATGCTGGCAGACTCTAAAGCTGAGATTTATGCAGCGAAATGTATGGTTCTTGATGCTGCTCGTCTGCGTGACGAAGGCAAGAATGTGACCACTGAATCTTCATGCGCGAAAATGTTTGCCACTGAAATGTGTGGCCGTGTAGCGGATCGCTGTCTGCAAATTCATGGTGGCGCAGGCTATATCAGTGAATATTCAATTGAACGTTTCTACCGTGATGTGCGTTTATTCCGTCTGTATGAAGGTACAACTCAAATCCAGCAAATCATCATTGCACGTGAAATGATTAAACAAGCGACCGCTTAAGCAGCAGATTTTAGAATATTGGAAATATTAAAATGAGCACAAGAATTAGATTTGACTGGCAAGATCCATTTTTACTGGAACAGCAACTGACTGAAGAAGAGCGCATGATCCGTGACAGCGCACATGCATACTGTCAGGACAAGCTGATGCCACGCGTATTAGAACAGTTCCGTCATGAAAAAACTGATCCAACCATTTTCCGTGAAATGGGTGAACTCGGTCTGTTGGGTCCAACCATTCCTGAGCAATACGGCGGTGCCGGCTTAAATTATGTCAGCTATGGTCTGATTGCCCGTGAAGTAGAACGTGTGGATTCAGGTTATCGTTCTATGGCCAGTGTGCAAAGTTCTCTTGTGATGGTGCCAATCAATGAATTTGGTTCTGAAGAACAGAAACAGAAATATTTGCCAAAACTGGCGACCGGTGAATATATCGGTTGTTTCGGTCTGACTGAACCAGATCATGGTTCTGATCCGGGCAGCATGATTACTCGTGCCAAAAAAGTCGATGGTGGTTACCGTCTGACGGGCGCGAAAATGTGGATTACCAACAGTCCGATTGCTGATGTCTTTGTGGTTTGGGCAAAAGAAGTGTCTCCTGAAGGCAATGTCGGTGATATTCGCGGCTTTATTTTAGAAAAAGGCTGGGAAGGGCTTTCTGCACCAGCGATTCACGGTAAGGTTGGCCTGCGTGCTTCGATCACCGGTGAAATCGTGATGGACAATGTTTTTGTACCAGAAGAAAATGCATTCCCGGAAATCCGTGGTTTGAAAGGTCCATTTACCTGTCTGAACAGTGCCCGTTATGGCATTGCCTGGGGTGCGATGGGTGCAGCTGAATTCTGTTGGCATACAGCGCATCAATACACCATGGACCGTAAACAGTTCGGTCGTCCATTGGCTGCGAATCAGCTGATCCAGAAAAAACTGGCGGATATGCAAACTGAAATTGCGTTGGGTCTGCAAGTGGCTTTACGTTTTGGCCGTATGAAAGACGAAGGCATTGCTTCAGTAGAAGGTACTTCACTGATCAAGCGTAATAACTGTGGTAAAGCCTTAGATATTGCCCGTTTAGCGCGAGACATGATGGGCGGTAACGGCATTTCTGATGAATTCGGTGTGGCACGTCATCTGGTGAACCTGGAAGTGGTCAACACTTATGAAGGTACACATGATGTACACGCCTTAATTCTAGGACGTGCTCAAACAGGTATTGCTGCATTTTCCAACTAAATGCAGATCAACTTCTAGCCAGCATTGCTGGCTAGTTTGTTTTGGCTGACTTTAATTAAAATCAGCCAATCCAGTTCTGGGATAGATATTAAAAATCTAGTCAGATTCAGAATTAAAGATCAATTAAACATTCTATGTTTCATTTAATTAATTAGGTGAACCATAAACTTCTAAAGGGCACAGGAGTGCCAGCAAAGTGTAAAGGACATTATGAATACGCTTAATTCACAACAAAACCTTCTACCAGAAGAAAATATGCCTAAGAAAAAGGTCTGGATTCTGGCTTTTATCTTTTCATTTTTAGCATTATTGGTAGATGGTGCAGATCTTGCACTATTAGCCTACAGTCTAACCAGCCTCAAACAAGAATTTTCTTTAAGTAGTATTCAGGCAGGTGCACTCGGTAGCTGGACACTTGCTGGTATGGCCATTGGTGGCTTTTTTGGTGGCTGGGCTTGTGACCGCTTCGGACGAGTGCGGGTGATTGTGATTGCGATTGTCTTGTTTTCTTCACTCACCTTCTGGCTAGGTTTTACTCAAAGTTATGATGAGTTTAAGTGGTTAAGATTCTTCTCATCTATTGGTTTAGGGGCTTTATATATTGCCTGTAATACTCTAATGGCAGAGTATGTGCCAACAAAATATCGTTCTACAGTACTTGCTGCTTTAATGACAGGTTGGACACTTGGTTCAGTGGTTGCCACTGTACTTGCAGGATGGCTGCTTCCAGAGCTAGGCTGGCGTTACCTTTATTATATTGCCATTGTTCCGATTGTTCTTGCCATTGGCATGTTCTTCCTGGTACCAGAACCACAAGCCTGGTTAAAAGCCCGTCAAGAAAGATTGGCAGCCAAAGCCAGTGGAGTAGTGCAGGAAAAACCGAAGAATACGTTTAAAATGATTTTTGCCGATGCTTTAAGCCGTCGCATGTTCATCCTCTGGTCATTTAGTACCGCATTCTTACAGTTTGGTTATTACGGCGTAAGTAACTGGTTACCGGCTTATCTGGAATCAGATCTCGGTATTAAATTTAAAGAAATGACCACCTATATGATTGGGACCTTCCTGATCATGATGTGTACTAAAGTGATCGCGGGCATTATTGCGGATAAAATTGGTCGTCGTGCAGTATTTGCTTTCGGTACCATGGGCACTGCAATCTTTATTCCAATTATTGTCTTTGGCAACACACCGGACAATATCTTATGGCTAATGCTGTTTTTCGGATTCCTTTACGGTATTCCATATGGCATTAACGCGACTTATATGACTGAAAGTTTTTCTACTAAAGTCCGTGGTACAGCAACAGGTGGCGCTTATAACATTGGCCGTCTAGGCGCAGTATTGGCACCTTTAACCATCGGTTATTTTGCACAAGGTGGCTCAATTGGTACAGGTCTACTCATCATGAGTGTGGCTTATTTTATTTGTGGGTTGATCCCGGCGATTTTCATTAAAAACCGTTTGTTTGACCCACAAAAAGCTGACTAATTGATTAATCAAACATTTTATAAAGACAGGAAGATGCTAGGAAGCAATTAAATGAATAAAATCACACAGGATATCGAAACCATACTCAAGCAGATTCCAGATGGTGCGCATATTATGACTAGTGGCTTCGGTCTGGCAGGACAGCCAATCGAACTGATTGAAGCCCTGATTGATATTGGTCCTAAAGATCTGACGATTATTAATAATAATGCTGCTTCTGGTGACCGTGGCCTAACCAACCTGTTATTGTCAGGACTAGTGAAGAAAATGATCTGTTCATTTCCTCGTGCCAATAATTCCAAGGTGTTTGAAGAACTGTATAAAGCTGGAAAGGTTGAACTAGAGTTGGTACCACAAGGCAACTTGGCTTGCCGTATCCAGGCAGCGGGTGCTGGTCTGGGCGCTATTTTTACACCTACAGGTTTTGGAACCAAGATTGCTGAAGGTAAAGAAACACGTCATATCAATGGCAAAGACTATGTGCTGGAATATCCAATTCATGCGGACTATGCCTTAATTTATGGCAATCAGGCTGATCAATGGGGCAACTTAACCTATCGTAAAGCAGCGCGAAACTTTGGCCCATTAATGGCAAAAGCAGCCAAAACCACGATTGCTCAGGTACATGAAATTGTGGAGCTAGGCGAGCTTGATCCAGAGATTATCGTGACGCCGGGTATTTTTGTGCAGCATGTGGTGAAGGTAGGAGATATCAAATAATGACAATTCAAAAACGTACACGTGAACAGATTGTAGAAAAAGTTGCACAGGATATTCCAACTGGTTCTTATGTGAATTTAGGTATTGGCTTACCAACACGCGTTGCCGGTTATTTAAAACCTGAACAGGATATTGTCCTGCATTCTGAAAATGGCGTTTTGGGTTTTACTGCTTTAACCGACCCTGAAATCGCTGATGATGATCTGATTAATGCCGGTAAAGAACTGGTCAGCATGCTGGATGGTGGGAGTTTTATGAACTCTGCAGATTCCTTCGATATTATGCGTGGCGGCCATTTAGATTTCTGTATTATGGGCGCCTTTCAGGTTGCTGTGAACGGTGATCTCGCTAACTGGCATACCGGTGCACTGGATGCAGTTCCAGCGGTGGGTGGGGCGATGGATCTGGCGGTTGGTGCTCGCTGTGTCTATGTTTGCATGGAACATGTCACTAAAAATGGCGAACCGCGAATTGTGGAAGAGCTGACTTATCCAATTACTGGTAAAAACTGCGTTGACCGTATTTATACCGATTTGTGCATTATTGAATTAAAAGACAATCAGGCTTGGGTGCTAGAAATGGTGGATGGCTTGAGTTTTGAGGAACTTCAGCAACAGACCGGTTGCAAGTTGCTCGATGGCCGTGCAGCTGAACAGTTAAAAGCATCAGTATAATTTTCTAAATCATTTAAATATGGTTAAAAATCGCAGCTTAGACTGCGATTTTTTATGCTATATTTTCGTGATTAGTTACATATTCTAAAAGTGTACATTTTTACTTTGGAGAAACCGGACTTTCTATTTGGGGCTTACAACTAAATTTCGCATAATCGCCATTATATTAAATGGAAGATGATTTGGTGGAAATTTCTATTATTTCTTACAGTAATGAATGATGATAAGAGAATAAATTAATATTCATATGATGAGGTAACAGGTGTCTAAGAAAAACATTCAATGGAATCAAGAAAAATCAATTAAAAACGCCATTACAGATATGCAAAATGAGTTGAATAATCTGATGTCAGACAAACAACACAATACTTTTTTTAGAAACTCAATTCAGCAACTAGAAAGTTGGGATGATTTTATTGATTCCTTCTTTAAAAAATTTAAATTAGGTAAGCATTATTCTCGAAAAACTGTAGAGTTAAAATTTTCTCAAATTTTTAATCATCCTGAACTTAAAGATATCGTTGCTAATTCACCAACTATCGCAAAAGAATTAATAGCTCTTGGAAGTGAACTAGCCTCTACAGTGGATCAAGAAAAAACATTTATATTTAAAACAAGACTAATTCAAACTGATCAACTCTATAACTTTGATAATATTACAATTTGTAATGGGAAAGAAAAGAATGAAAATGGTGAAAGTATTCGAGAACAATGTCTAATCTTTCTCAAAAATTTACATAAAAATTCATCTGATGAATCGGATAAGGTAGTAGATGAATTTATTAATTTTATAAATGAGACTACTGAAGAAACTATAATTATTATTAAGGAAACTGGTGATGATATTTTGTCTAAATCAAAAGCTTTGGATGCTGCTAGAACTTTCCTAAATGAGGTAGCTTTTTTTGCAGATATTTCTCATTTTTATAAAACATTGCCTAGTTTAGAAATAGATAAACCAAATAAGTCTAATTTCATTAAAATAAATGAACATATGCAAAGAATTAGTTATGGGACAGTAGAAAACGAAATAGTGCGTCCAATTTTATTTACACTTAACGAAAACTTTGAGACTCAAAACACGAGTATTCATAAATTTTCAGTTATGCTAAAAGAATACGATTTTCCCATTTATAAAAAAGCTGAAAGCAATCCATTGTTAAGTAAAGTTTCTATTGCAATAAATTGGTATGCTAAAGCTCAAAGATCTTTAGATGAGCATACAAAGTTCTTATTTTGTTGCATTGGATTAGAAGCTTTATTTTCACAAAAGGGCGCTCCTGTTGCGGAAACACTCTCAGACAATTGTGCGCTGTTATTAGGACGTAATCTGGAAAGTCGTATCAACATTAAAAAGGATGTTAAACGATTATATGATAGTAGATCAGGAATAGCACATGGAAGAAAACCAGAGATATTGGAACATGATTTGAAATTGGTTTTCCATATTTTGGCAAGTTCTATTGTTGAAATGATTAAGTTATCAAAATATAAAAGTATTGCTCTAGATAATGAAGTTTCTCTATATTTTGAAAGACAAAAAATGGATTCAAGTTCTTTTGATACTCTTTAAAGGTAGTACCGCTCAATGAGCAATAAGGTGATATCTATTTTTTAGAAACCTTAAAATTAACATAATACACGTTATATGAAAATATTTTTTATTTTTATAAATCATATATTTAATTTATAAAAAAGCCCAATCATCACAGATTGGGTTTTTTTATGATTTTTCATGTTTCATACTCAATAAATAAGCAATGTTCCACAGATTTATGTAGTCTCATTTAACCCTAAAGCAGAAAAAATGTCAGATAAAATAAGAATAGATATCCAGGTAATTATAGTTTAGGAACATTCTTTATTTAGGAGAAAAAGAATTCAATACTTGGCCTGAAAATGATGCTGGCAGGAGTGAGTTCTTTTTAAACTGGATAACAGCCCTAAATTTCACAGCAAAGAATTCAAAATAGAAATGCAGAGATAATATGTCATGTACTGCGCACCCAATCTCATATTTTATGAGTGCGCAATATATGTGCTTAGATTGATTAGGATTGGGACTGGATATTGACCAGATTGCGTTCGCGGCTTAGGTCATAGCGGTTAATACTAAAGATGAGCAAGGCAAAGACAAAGCCTAATGCAACGCAGGCTGACCAACCATACATTTTCCATAGGTTGAGTGATAGAAATGCACCAATCCCAGCACCTGAGAAGTAACAGGTCATATAGATTGCATTAATACGGGAGCGAGCCTGCACCGAGATCCGATATACCAGATTCTGATTTAACACATGTAGCGAAGAAATCCCGAAATATGCAGGAATTAATCCAATGATATATATCCATAAATAGCTTTGTGCAAAAAATAGCGGAATCCAGGCCAGAATTAATCCTGTGGTAGCAAGTTGCGCAACCCATTTTTCCCGATGTCGGCCTATCATTTTACCGGTCCATTGTGATGACCAGATACCAACTACACCAACAATACCCATTAATCCAATCTGGAAATCATTAAAATGATAGGGTGCTTCCGCCAGCACAAAAGTCATGGTGGTAAATATAATACTCAGCATACCAAAACCCAGACTGCCAATGATGCTGCGTCGAATCAGCATCGGTTCGGTTTTGGCAAAGGTAAATAATGAGCGATAAATCTGCAAGATGCTCATTTGTAGCTGGCTTTTCGCTTTAGGTAACTGATACCACATCGCGATACTGAGTAAGAGAATAGAACAGCCACTCAACAGGTATACGGCGTGCCAGGACCATAGGGTAGAAATCAGTCCTGATATAGTTCGGGCAAACAGGATACCGACCAACACACCACTCATCAGCAGACCGACCACTTCAGCACTTTTTTCTCGTTGAGAGAGGTTGGCGGCAAAAGGAATCAGAATCTGGGTGGTAATGGAACAGAAAGAGGCGAGCAGGGTAAAACCATAGAGCATATTAAGATTGGTACTGGCAGAAAGTCCGATCAGCGCCAGTCCGGTACATAGCATGAGGCTGCAAATATAGAGACGTTTTTCAAATAAATCGCCTAAAGGCACAAATAAAAATAACCCAGTAGCATAACCAATCTGGGTTAAAACAACAGTCCAGCCAGACTGGGCTACACTGATATGCAAATCTTCTGCAATAGAATAAATTAATGGTTGGTTAAAATAATTACAACCCGCGCAAAGTGCGCAGGTCATAGCCATCATAAACATAAATTTTCTTGAAATTTGCCCTTGGGCTGACATCCTTGTCTCCTGAGGCTTTAGAAACTATAAGTCGCTGATAAATTCACGCGAGAAACATCCGCTTCTTGATTATCAAAAGTTTCACGCTTGCCTTGATGATATTCAGCACCCAGATTGATATTTGGCACTGGAGAATAAATCACGTTTGCTACGTAATCCGTTAAACGCTTATTGGTTTCAGGATTCGCACGTGCATAATCGCTGGAATCATCAAAATCAACAATACTGGCATTAATACTACTACGTAGCTTCGGAGTAAATTTATGTGTAAAGCCGATATTTAGACTATTAAACTCATTCAGTAAAAGTTCATTGTTCGTTGGATCGACAGAATAGTCTCCACCCAAAGCTGAACCATCAGCAGTTGAACCTTGGATTAGAAAGGCTGCAATACGTTGGTCACCGACCATATGGAAATAGTTCCCCTGAATCGAGTTTTGATCATCAAAACGGTAGCGGCCACCTAGACCCACACCCCAACCTACTTTGTCGATATCACCTGTATCTGTCTGTGCTTGTTTTTGATTGACAAAACCTTGAGCTAATAGGTGTACTGGACCAGACTGATGCACAAACTTTGTGGTTAATGCAGGGAAGGCAGAAGAGCGGTCACCGCCGGCCATATATTCCAAACCTACATTCCAGGTATTTTCTGGATCAAGTTTAAAAGCATAGCTGACTTGAGGGGTACGTAATATCGAACCGCCTAGAAACAAACTGTAATCTACAGCTTCGGTGCTAATTTCAGGGGTAGACATCAGTGACCACGCCTGACCAAATGTCCAGTTATAGTATTTTAAGTGGGCATGACGAACTCGTAATCCACCATCGCCTTTACCATTATTGGTCCAGAAGTCCGCCTCTAAACGGGCTGAAACATTTGGATTGCCACCTAGATCTTTTGCTAGGAAACCGATACGGCTGGCTGCTGCAGTAAAATCGGAACGGGTAGAGTCAGGTTCAGTAAAAGGCACTTTATTGATCTGATTAATGGTACGGCCACGTTCTTTAGGAGTACTCTTAAAATCAATGGCACCATCAAGACGGATCAAACCATAGACGTCGACATTGTCCACTAACGATTTCAAAGCTTTGGAGTCTTGAGTTTTGGCTTGTTCCTGCTGGTCTTTTAATGCAAGTTGTGCAGCTTTTTGTTGTTCAAGTTCGGCTTGTATCTGCTTTAACTGTGATTCTAAGAATTGCATGCGGTCTTCAGAAGCTTCTGCTGAAAATGCCTGTGCTGAAGCAATACCACATAATGTCGCTAAAACTAATTTTTTCATTTCTTAATCCCTAAAGAAATATTCTGATATCTAAGAAGGAAAATCTTTCCTTAATGTTGCTCTTATTACGTAATGCAGAGTTTTTGACTTTTAAATAGTGAATACGCGATTTGTTCAACCCGACACATCCTGTTCAGGTCAAAGCATATGGATTCGATATTAAAGTCATGAAATTTGGATTCAGGAGAGCTGTTTATTTACAGCTCTCCTGAGTTAAAACTTATTCAGCTTTTTGCGGATCGTATAAACGGTCTTTAATAAACAGGGCAGGAATCAAACCGCATAAGAAGTATGCTGCACCCATCACCAATAGACCTGTACCGATCGAACCATGCATCGCAAGATAACCAATGGTAATAGGAGCAAAGATTGCACCGATACGACCAATATTGAATGCACCGCCCACTGCTGTACCACGAACACCAGTAGGGAAACTTTCAGTTAGATAGGTTGCATTAATGGCATATGGAATACCGTACAGGAAGCCGAAGATTAGCATCAGTACGCCAATGTTATCGGCATTATGCATATACACCACGACAGGGATAAATAGCGCTGTTCCCATGGTGCCGAAAGCAAAGACAATACGGCGACCAATTTTATCAGCCACATAACCTGCAATGATTTTGGCAAACATCATGGTGATAAAGGTACCTACCATGTATAACGCCATTTCCTTGAATTTAATGCCCAATTCAGCTTCAAGATAACTTGGTAACCAGTTACTTACACCGAAATAGCCAAATAGCAGGAAACCAGAGCTGAAAGACCACAAGATGAACATCTTGCCATGGGTTTTGTCTTTAAGAATGGTGATGTACGGATTACCTTTTTTGGCATCGTTATCCACGATCTGACCAGTTCTTTTCATTTCACGGACACGTTTCCATGACTCAGGTTCTGGCACCATAAAGTGCATCAGGATACCCAAAGCTAATGGAGCAATTGTGATCCAGTACAGCATACGCCAGCCAAACTCAGGAATGATCCAGCCTGAAATCATGGTAATCACCAATGAACCTAAAGTGAAACCAGTCATCAATGTTGCCAGTACAGTAGTACGGTATTTGGTCGGTACGTATTCTGACATCAGGGTATTACAGGCAATATATAAACAGCCTAAACCCAAGCAAGAAAGGGTACGTAAAATTGAAAACTCAGTATAAGACTGGGCAAAACCTGAATAGGCAGACAATATCGAGAAAGCAATAGTTGCTAATACGATGACACGTACGCGACCAAACTTGTCACAGGCCCATCCACCGACAAAGCCACCAATTCCCATACCCAAAAGAGAATAACTTCCCAAGGCACCAGCCTGTACAGAAGTCAGTCCCCATTCCGCTTTCAGACTGGTCAAACTGAAAGCCAGAATACCAATGTCTGCACCGTCACATAGTAAAATCAAAAAAGCAAAGACAAAGGCTGTCATCCACAGGCGTTTAGGTGCCTGTTTGACAGTGCCGTCGGAGGAGACTCCCGTTTTAGTTTCCTCAGCTACGATGGTATCGCTTGTCATTCTTATATCCTCTATAAATTAAAAGTAGCATTTCCTCTGCTACCGCTAAATCCATTTTTCTTCCTCTCGGAAAAGTGTTTTTCCTGATCTAAAGTGTCTGTTCTTGTTCGGTTCAGCCAACTCAACAATCAGGTTAAATCTGATTTTTCAGTCCTATACGGGTAAAAAATCATTGAACGACGAAGTATCTTTATTACGTAAATTAATTTTTAGTTTCGCTATAAGGCTAATAATTGCTTAAATGAACAGCCAAATTTAACTTTAAATAATTAATTCCGTATTGCGAAATCAATTAATCATAAAATAACCAACTGAACAAGAGTTTTTACTCTATTTTTAGTAAAAAATAACTTTTTTGAATTTTGGAGTTAAAAATCCTTGATTTATACACTTAGAAACCGTAGTTTTATATAAAATAAAATTTCGCTATACAAAATAAATGGAGATTTTTGATGGAACAGGTAGTTCAAGTAGAGCAAATCTCGACACATGTGGCGATGGTCAAGATCCATCGACCAGAAGCTAAAAATGCCCTGAATACAGAAGTGCGTCAGAAACTGGCTGCGGCTTTTCTGCAATTGAATGACGATGAAAATATCCGTGCCATTATTCTTACTGGTGGTGAAACTGACTTCGCTGCAGGTGCTGACCTTAAAGAATTAGCCAATGCTGAAACGATCCAGATGATGCAACGTCGTACTGAGCGTTACTGGCAAGCCATTGCACAGTGTTCAAAGCCGGTGATTGCAGCAGTAAACGGTTATGCATTGGGCGGTGGTTGTGAACTGGCAATGCATGCAGACATTATTATTGCCGGAAAAAGTGCCCAGTTCGGTCAGCCTGAAGTCAAAGTAGGGGTAATGCCGGGTGCTGGTGGTACACAGCGTTTATTCCGTGCTGTAGGTAAATTCCATGCGATGCGTATCATCATGACGGGTTGTCTGGTACCTGCACCAGAAGCGTATCAGATTGGTCTGGTGTCTCAAGTAACGGAAGATAGCGAAACCCTTGCAACAGCGATCAAAATGGCTGAAGGTCTGGCAAAAATGCCGCCAATCGCGCTTGAACAAATCAAGGAAGTGGCTTTACTGGCTGAAGATGTGCCACTCAATGCTGGACTGATGCTGGAACGTAAATCTTTCCAGATGCTGTTCTCTTCAGAAGATCAAAAAGAAGGTATGCAAGCCTTTATCGAAAAACGTAAACCAAATTATCAGGGACGATAAGCATGAGCATTCAAATTCAGAAAATCGGTATTATTGGCGTAGGTACCATGGGTGCGGGCATTGCCCAGATCGCAATTCAATCTGGCCATGATGTCGTGTTGTTTGATGCCAAAGCGGGTGCTGCTGAACAGGCACAGGAAAAGCTGGCTAAAACATTAAATACCTTAGCGGATAAAGGCAAATTTAGCCATGAAAAAGCCGCTGAAGATCTTGCTCATTTATCCATTGCCCAGCAGATCGAAGACCTGAAAGATTGCGATTTAATCGTTGAAGCGATTATTGAAAATCTGGAAATCAAACAAAAGCTGATGCAGCAACTTGAAGGCATTGTGAAGCCGGAAGCAATTCTGGCATCCAATACATCTTCACTGTCAATCAGTGCAATTGCTGCCAATTGCAGCCAGCCGGAACGCGTTGCTGGTTATCACTTCTTTAACCCGGTTCCACTGATGAAAGTGGTTGAGGTCATTGAAGGCTTTAATACCCATGCTGATATTGTGGATGCGCTCACTCAGTTATCTACGAAAATGGGACATCGTCCGGTAAAAGCCAAAGACACCCCAGGATTTATCATTAACCATGCAGGTCGTGCCTTTGGTAGTGAAGCCTATGCAATTCTGAATGAAAATGTCACTCCATTTTATGACATTGACCGCATCTATCGTGACGGGATCGGTTTCAAAATGGGACCATTCGAGTTAGGCGATCTGACCGGGATGGATGTATCTCATCCAGTGAGCGAATCGATCTATCACCAATATTATGAAGAAGCGCGTTACCGCCCAAGCGTGATTACCCGCCAGCGTTTTATTGCTAAACAGCTAGGTCGTAAAACTGGTAAAGGTTTTTATGATTACACTTCAGGTAGCAAAGTAGGTGATGTGGCTCCAACACTGGTTGAAAAGCTGGATCAATATCCATTGGTTTGGCTAGGTACAGAATATAGCGAAGACCGTCAGGCGCTTGAGCAATATCTGCAGCTGTTCAACATCCAGATCGAGCAGACTGAAACACCTTCAGCAGATGCTTTAATTCTGATTGCGACTTATGGTGAAGATGCAACTTCAGCCGCAGTCCGCTATCAGGTGTCTCCGCAGCAAGTAGTCTGTATTGATCTGCTTTACGGTCTGAATAAACACCGTACTTTAATGCCAACGTTTGTGACCAAAGCTGAACTGGTAACCGCAGCACAATCGATTTTCAATCTGGATGGTGTGACTGCGAGCACAATTCAGGAAAGCGTCGGCTTTGTGGCTCAGCGTGCTTTGGCCATGATCGTGAATCTTGGCTGTGATATTGCCCAGCAAGGTGTTGCCACTGTAGAAGACATTAATATTGCCGTGAAATTAGGCCTTGGTTATCCATACGGCCCAATTGAATGGGGCGATGTATTAGGTGCTGAAAAAATCCTGAAAATTCTGGATCGTATGACTGCGATTACTCGTGACCAGCGTTACCGCCCAAGTCCTTGGTTGCGCCGCCGCGTTCAGCTCGGTTTAGCTCTTGTTCATACTACACATTAATTAAAAAGTTAAAGGAATAACACTCATGTTAAATGCCTATATTTATGATGGTTTACGTTCACCAATCGGTCGCCATGCAGGAAGTCTGGCAAGCGTACGTCCAGATGATCTGGCAGCGACTGTCATTAAAAACCTGCTGGAAAAAACCGGTATTCCAGCAGCTGACGTAGAAGATGTGATCTTTGGCAGCACGAATCAGGCCGGTGAAGACAGCCGTAACGTGGCTCGTTTTGCGGCACTGCTTGCAGGTATGCCAGTGACAGTTCCGGGTCAAACGGTAAACCGTCTTTGTGCTTCAGGCTTGGGTGCTGTGATTGATTCAGCACGTGCCATTACCGCAGGTGAAGGTGAGCTGTATATTGCAGGTGGTGTAGAAAGCATGACGCGTGCACCATTTGTAATGGCTAAAGCTGAAAGCGCGTATTCACGTGATGCCAAAATCTATGACACCACGATTGGTACACGTTTCCCGAACCGTAAATTTACCGACCAGTTTGGCGCGCACAGCATGCCAGAAACAGGTGATAACGTCGCTGAAGAGTTTGGCATTACGCGTGAACAGGCAGATACTTTTGCTGCTGCATCACAAGCGAAATATCAAGCTGCAAAAGAAGCAGGTTTCTTTGAAGGTGAAATTACCCCGATTGAAGTTTCACAAGGGCGTAAATTACCGCCTAAATTAGTGACTGAAGATGAACATCCACGTCCATCTTCGACATTTGAAGCATTATCCAAGTTAAAACCGCTTTTCGAAGGTGGTGTTGTGACTGCAGGTAATGCATCAGGTATCAATGACGGCGCTGCAGCACTGATTATCGGCAGTGAAAAAGTTCAGGAACAGTATGGCTTAAAACCTTTAGCTCGTATTCTGTCTTCTGCAGCCGCTGGCATTGAGCCACGCATCATGGGTGCGGGCCCAATTGAAGCAATCAAAAAAGCTGTAAAACGTGCAGGTTTGACGCTAGATGATATGGACATTATCGAGATCAATGAAGCATTTGCCAGCCAGGTGTTATCTTGCCTGAAAGGTCTGGATGTGGCTTTTGATGATCCGCGTGTCAACCCAAATGGTGGTGGCATTGCGATTGGCCATCCACTAGGCTGTTCAGGTGCGCGTTTGGCTTTAACTGTTGCGCGTCAATTACAGCGTACTGGTAAAAAATATGCCGTGATCAGCCTGTGTATCGGTCTGGGTCAAGGCCTGGCGATGGTGATTGAAAACCCTGAAGCTGCATAACAGCTTTAGTTATCGTATTAATGCCATGTATAGATGATATGCATGGCATTTTTTATTGGGCTATTTATATAGAAATACAAATCCCTGCAAATGCAGGGAATGTTTAAATCAGCGTAAGGATTATTTACGGCCAGTAACCAATAAAGTTGCTGAACCAAAGGCATAAATTTTACCGTCTTTATCTACAATTCGGCCTTCTGAAGTCAACACATTGCGTCCAATCCGGATCACTTCGCCAATCGCAGTATAAGTTTCGCTATTTTTCATGGCTTTGAGCATTTTGACATTCAGGTCAATAGTGGAAAAACTCACGCCCGCATCAACTGTAGTATGAACTGCTGCACCGGTTACGCTGTCTAGAACCGTGGCGCAGAATCCACCATGAATGCCGCCTTGCAGGTTGAAATGACGTTCATCTGGATAAACTTCATATTCCACATAGTTTTCACGGACTACACTGAGTTTCATGGGAATGAGTTGTCCCATCGCTGAGCCAGGTAATTCGCCATTTTTAATTGCAGTTAGATATTCAAGTCCATTCATTTGAGCTGTAGTCATATAGCTTCCCTTTAATAAAATATTTCGCTTTATGAAATAATATTCTGTTTTTCTAAAATTATGATATAACAGATAGTGATCGAAATGCTATATTTTTCCAGGATGGAATGATGACAATAAAAAATCTCGTCACAGCTGCTGAATGGCAGGCACGCTGTGAACTGACTGCGCTTTATCGCATTATTGCGCATTATCGGATGACTGACCTGATTGATACCCACATCAGCCTAAGAGTCCCAGATCAACCAGACTGCTTTCTGATTAATCAATATGGTGTCGCATTTGAAAAAATGCGTGCCTCAACGCTGGTGAAGATTAATCATGAAGGGCAGGTGGTAGAAAGCTATGAACAAGACAAGCCAGTCAATATGGCAGGCTTTGTGATTCATTCTGCAATTCATGACGCGCATCCTCATCTGAACTGTGTCATTCATACGCATACCGCGGATGGAATTGCCGTCTCTGCTCAGAAACACGGGCTTCTTCCAATTTCCCAACACGCCATGAAATTTTATCAGCATGTGGCCTATCACGAATACGAAGGCGTTGCACTCTCAACAGATGAGCAGGAGCGCCTGATTCAGGACTTGGGCGACCATCGTGCCATGATTTTAAGAAATCATGGACTATTAACGGCTGGGGAGACCATTGCACGGGCTTTTCATGAAATCTATTTCCTGGAGCGCGCCTGTCAGGCACAGGTGAAAGCCTTAAGCGGCGGTGCTGAATTGCATTATCCAGCAGAAGAAGTCCGAATTAAAACAGCGAAGCAGTTCGCCAGTCCTCTCATTGAACCGATTTTACAGCGTGCCTGGCAGGCCGCTTTGTCCCTGATTGAGCATCAATATACGGAGTATGCATCATGATTGTTATTTCCAGTTCTGTACCGAATATTGAGGCCATTCTACTCAAGTCTTTTCAAAAATATGCGCCAGCTGGTAGTTTCTGTACAGTTGACAGTCCGGAAGCTGAACAGGCAACCACAGTTGCTGCCTGGTTTCCAGATCTGGAAAAAGTGCAGAAGCTGCCAAAGCTTGGCCTGATTCATTCGATTGCTGCTGGGGTAGAACATTTAAACTTAAATGCTGTACGCCCAGATCAAGCCGTTTGCCGGGTACTGGATCCACATCACCAAAAGGGCATGTTTGATTATCTGCTTTGGGGCGTGCTGTATTTTCAGCGTTATTTTGACCGCATGATCCAACAGCAAAAGCAGCAGCTGTGGAAGCAGTATCGCCAGAGCTATAGCCATCATATCCAGATCGGGATTATGGGACTGGGGCATATGGGCGGATACGTAGCAGAACGTTTCGCAGACATGGGCTATCAAGTTTCTGGTTGGTCGAATTCCCCAAAAGATATTAATCAAGTTAAAAGTTATGTGGGTCAAGAACAGCTTTCCGAGTTCCTGGCGCAAAGTCAGATTCTGATTAACCTGCTACCCCTTACCGAAGAGAATACTGGGATTCTTTCTGCTGAATTATTTCAGCAACTGCCTGAACAGTCAGCTTTGATTCATGTCGGGCGTGGCCAGCATTTAATCGAGCAGGATTTATTGGATGTACTGGATTCAGGTCATCTACGTGGTGCGATTGTAGATGTCTTTGAGCAGGAGCCATTACCTGCTGACCATCCATTCTGGCAGCACGAAAAAATTGTGGTGACACCACATGTTGCCTCACATGCCCCAATGTCTGTAGTGGTAGAGCAGATACTGGAAAATGACCGCCGCTTAAATCAGGGCCTGGATTTGTGTCATCAGGTGGATGTTAATAAAGGCTATTAATTGTAGAGATACAGATAAAAAAATAAGGAAATTGATGATGTGGGAAATGATTCAAACCCAGATTCAGCAAGGCGTCGCGACTTTAAGTTTTAACCGGCCAGATTCATTGAACAGTTTCAACCGACAAATGCATGAGGAAGTGCAGCAGGTGCTGAAAAGCTGGAATACGAATCCGGATATTCGGGTGATTATGATTCGTGGTAATGGTCGAGCATTTTCAGCGGGACAGGATCTAAAAGAACGTGCTGGGCAGCTCGGTAGTGTGCCGTTGCCTCCCGAAGGCTCTCTAGCCAAATATTATAATCCTTTGATCAACCTGATTCGTAAAAGCCCCAAACCGGTGATTGCGGCAGTAAATGGTGTGGCTGCCGGTGCAGGGGCCAATATCGCACTAGCTTGCGATCTGGTTATTGCCAAGGAAAGTGCCAAATTTATTCAAGCCTTTTCTAAAATTGGCTTAATTCCTGATGCCGGCGGCACCTGGATGTTGCCGCGTTTGATCGGCTATGCACGTGCCATGGCACTGACTTTACTTGGTGAGCCTGTGCATGCCAAAGAAGCGGCTGAAATGGGTATGATCTGGAAAATGATCCCTGATGCAGAATTTGATGCTTATATCGATGAGCTTGCACAGCGACTGGCACGACAGCCGACCTATGCACTGGCCTTAACCAAACAGGCTTTGCAACGCAGTGCTGAAAATAGCATGGATCAGCAACTGGAGCTGGAACAAAACCTGCAATACTTGGCCTTAAGTAGCCAGGACTACAAAGAGGGTGTGCAGGCCTTTGTCGAAAAACGCCCTGCACAATTTACCGGACGCTAAGGAGAGCATTCATGAAAATTCAAACGCGTATCACCGAGCTTTTAGGCATTCGCTATCCGATTATTCAGGGCGGCATGATGTGGGTCGGTACCGCAGAAATGGCCAGTGCAGTCTCCAATGCGGGTGGTTTGGGAACGCTGACGGCATTGACACAACCCACACCTGAAGCGCTGACCAAGGAAATTGCACGTTGCCGTGAAATGACGGATCAGCCTTTTGCGGTCAATTTAACTTTATTACCCGCTGTAAACCCACCGCCGTATGCCGAATATCGTCAGGCCATTATTGAAAGTGGAATCAAGATTGTAGAAACGGCAGGTAACAAGCCACATGAACATATTGAGGCCTTTAAACAGCACGGCATCATTGTGATTCATAAATGTACCTCGGTCAGACATGCACTTTCAGCACAACGAATCGGTGCGGATGTGATCTCGATTGACGGTTTTGAATGTGCCGGCCATCCGGGTGAAGATGATATTCCTGGACTAATCCTGATTCCAGCAGCCGCTGATCAGCTCACTATACCGATTGTAGCGAGTGGTGGTTTTGCGGATGGTCGTGGTCTGGTAGCAGCACTCGCTTTAGGTGCTGAAGGCATCAATATGGGGACACGTTTCTGTGCCACACAAGAAGCGCCAATCCATCCCAACATCAAGCAGTTTTATGTCGACAATGATGAAAGGGCAACGCATCTGCTTTACCGCCAGTTCAGAAATACTGCGCGTGTTGCGAAAAATGCGGTATCTGACCTCGTCGTTAAAATGGGTGAAGATCCAAATCTGGAATTTGAACAGATTCGCCCTTATGTCAGTGGCTTAAAAGGCAAGCTGGCTTTGGAAAATGGCGATGTAGATGCAGGCGTACTGACAGCAGGTCAAGTCATGGGATTGATCCATGATATCCCGACCTGTCAAACGCTGATTGACAATATCATGCAAGAAGCAGAACAGATTGTTCAGCAACGTTTGGCTCAGTTTTTCCCGCGCTAGATCGCTTTATTTTGATCATTTAATAAAAAGCCATTCATTACCGAATGGCTTTTTTATACCAAAGTTTTAATTTTTTAAATGTGATTTTTTATGTCATGACTAGATTTTATCCATGCACTTATATTATATTCGACCTAAAACATAATTTCGTATTATGAAATTAATTGTCATAAATATACAAATTAGAACTCATACAAGGGAATTACGATGAGAAATTATATTGCGCCATTAAAAGACATGAAGTTTGTCCTGAAAGATCTGCTCAATGTTGAACAGAAATACGAAGGCTATGCAAAGTTCGCAGACAAAGTTTCTATGGATATTATGGAACAATATCTGGAAGTCGCTGCTGATTTTTGCCAAAACGAACTTCTACCAATTAATGCGACAGGCGACCAGCAGGGCTGTCGTCTGCAAGATGGCGTCGTGACTACACCGGATGGTTTTAAAGCTGCTTATGACAAATATGTAGAACTTGGTTTTACCTCATTAACTGGTGATGAAAAATATGGTGGCCAAGGCTTCCCGACCTTATACCGTATTGCTATTTCAGAAATTATTACGGCGACTAACTGGTCTTGGGGTATGTACCCAGGCCTGTCTCATGGTGCGATGCGTACTTTAGAGCATCATGGTAGCGATGAACAGAAACAGAAATTCCTGGTACCTTTAATTGCAGGTCGCTGGACCGGAACCATGTGTTTAACTGAATCACATGCCGGTTCTGATCTGGGCCTGATCCGTACTAAAGCGGTGCCAAATGAAGATGGCAGCTACAGTATCAGCGGTGAGAAAATCTTTATTTCAGCAGGTGAGCATGACCTGGCTGAAAATATCGTACACATTGTATTGGCGCGTTTACCGGATGCGCCTGCAGGTACTAAAGGTATTTCGCTGTTTATCGTGCCTAAATACAATCTGGATGAAGCTGGAAATGTGGCTTCACGCAATGGTGTGGTGTGTAGCGCGATTGAACACAAGATGGGTATTCATGGCAATGCGACCTGTGTACTGAATTTTGATAATGCCAAAGGTTTCCTGATCGGGCCTGAAAACCGCGGCTTGAACTGCATGTTTACTTTTATGAACTCTGCGCGTATTGGTACAGCGATTCAAGGTTTGGCTGCAGCTGAATCTTCTTATCAAGGCGCGTTGGCTTATGCCAAAGACCGTCTGGCGATGCGTTCACTTGAAGGTGCTAAAGAACCAAACCTGCCTGCGGATCCAATTATCGTGCATCCGGCAGTACGCAATATGCTACTGACTCAAAAAGTATTTGCAGAAGGTTCACGTGCCTTGGCTTATTATCTGGCGACTTATGCTGATATTGCGGAAGCAACGGACAATCCTGAAGAGAAGAAAGCTGCAGAAGACCGTCTGGCATTATTGACCCCAATTGCTAAAGCCTTAATGACCGAAACAGGTGTAGAAGCTGCCAAACACGGTATGCAGGTCTTTGGTGGACACGGCTATATTGCTGAACATGGCATGGAACAGATTGCCCGTGATGCACGTATTGCCAGTCTGTATGAAGGTACTACTGAAATTCAATCAATCGACTTGCTGGCGCGTAAAGTGCTAGGTTCAAAATTGGGTTTGCTCACTGCATTAACGGATGAGATTCAGGGCTTTGTTAAAGAGCATCAGCAACATGCCCAGTTTAACCAGCAGGTTGCACAAGTGAGCCAGCTGACTGAGCAATGGCTAGAATTAACCAAAACGATTCAGGCTCAGGCACAACAGTCTGCCAATGAAATTGGGGCAGCATCAGTTGACTACCTATATTTCTCTGGTTATGTGGTGTCTTCGTATTTATGGCTGAAAATGGCGATTACGGCGCAGCAAAAGATTGAAGAAGGTAATACTGATCCGTTCTATGCAGCGAAGATCAAAACGGCACAATTCTTCTTTGCCCGGATTCTGCCAAGAACTTCAACTCACGTTGCCAATATTCAGGCCGGTGGTGAGAGCCTGTTCCTGCTGACTCCTGAAGAATTTAAATTCGATTAATCCTTTTGCCCACGATCAATCTCTCGATCGTGGGTCTTTTTTTGTTACTACTTTTTTTATCCTGCACAAAACTCAATATCGATAGGTACTTTTCAGTATTACATCGGCCATAAAACAACAAGATCAGGAGTCTATATGGATTTAGACACGATTACGCGACAATGTCCTTATGGTGATCTGCAACTCACTTATCATGAAGTCGGACAGAAATCCTCATATCCCACCATCATTCTGATCCATGGTACGGGTGGAAATACGGACAAACATTTCAGCTATATTTTCCCCATGCTCGGTATCCATCAGCGGGTTTTATCGCTTGATTTGCATACTCCAGATAAAGCCGATCTGGCAGTGACTGATTTTAGTCAACAAGTTGAAGCACTGATCCAGCATGCAGTTGCAGAAGATGAAGCAATTACTGTGGTGGGTTATTCACTTGGTGCTGTGATTGCTGCACAAGTAGCTGCGAGTCTTAAACAGCGCGTGGCACGTTTGATTCTGTTAGCAGGTTGGGCAAAAACCAGCTCGGTGCAACAACTACGGACCACGATCTGGCAACAGCTATTTAACGATCAATCCGCAGCTTTACCGCATTTTGTGAATTATTGCCTGTATAGCGATGATTATCTGTCTGTTCGAACTGAAAAACAGGTGCTTGATCTGGCACGCTTCGTTAAGCCTTCTCAAGATGCAGCCAAACAGCGTGAACTGAATTATCGCATTGACATCACCGCCATTTTGCCGAACATCTCTGCGGAGACTTTGATCGTGGCTTGCCGTGAAGACCGGATGGTGCCTTTAGCGCAAGCAAAATTACTGTTTGCTTCGATTCAGAACAGCCGCTATATCGAAATAGCTTCAGGACATGCAATCCATATTGAAGCGCCAGCGGAAGTGGTGCAACTGATCAACCAGTTTAGCCAGCATCCAGAACAGTATCCGGCGAATCAGAAAATCCAGCCCATGATGCCTTAAAAAAAGGAGAAAAATAATGCAAGCTCAAGGACAGCGCAGCAAGATTTTAATTGTAGGCAGCGGTTTTGGTGGATTAGGCATGGCGATCCGTCTTAAACAGCAGGGCATTCACGATTTTAAAATCATTGAACGTGCAGCAGAAGTGGGCGGAACATGGCGTGATAATACCTATCCCGGTGTCGCCTGTGATGTACCGTCACATTTATATTCTTTCTCGTTTATTAAAAATCCCAACTGGTCACGTGTCTTTCCGCAAGGGGCAGAAATTCAACGTTACTTAATTCAATGCTGTGATCAGGAAAATATCCGGCCACATATTGATTTTCATACTCAGCTCGAAAAAGCCAGCTGGAATACCGAAAAACGTATCTGGAATATTCAGACATCTAAAGGTTCTTATGAAGCAAATTTTTTAATTACAGCAACCGGGCATCTGGCAGATGAACATCTGCCACAAATTCCGGGACTAGAAGAATTTCAAGGTCAGGTCATGCATTCTGCACGTTGGAATCACGAAGTGAATCTGGATAATCAGCGTGTGGTTGTCGTGGGTTCAGGGGCTTCAGCTATCCAGCTTGTACCGGAAATTGCCAAAACAGCCAAAAGCCTGACCGTATTGCAGCGCAGTGCACCGTATATCTTGCCGCGACCAGACCGACCTTATTCTGAGTCAGAAAAACAGCTTTTCCGCAAAGATCCGGACAGCATGACAGAGTTAAGACATTCCTTGTTCTGGGGCAATGAATATAATTTTGCCCAGCGCCGTAATCTGAAAAGCCAGATCGAGCGGGTCAAGAAAAACTGCCTGCAATTCTTGAAACACCAGATACCAGATCCCGAATTACAGCGAAAACTCACACCGAATTATGAACCAGGCTGCAAGCGTTTATTGCTGTCCAATGATTATTATCCAACTTTTCTAAAACCGAATGTCACGCTTGAAGATTCAGCTTTGGCCGCCATCACAAAAGACGGTGTAATCAGCAAATCAGGCAATGAATATTCTGCAGATATCATCGTCTTTGCTACTGGATTTGAAGCAGCACGACCACCTTATGCCTCAAAGGTAGTGGGTAAACATGGCCTAAGTCTGGAGCAGCAATGGTCTAGTGGTATGCAGGGTTATCAATCTACGACAGTCCATAATTTTCCAAACCTGTTCATTCTGAATGGTCCTAATACCGGAAGTGGGCATAACTCAGCGCTTTATTTTCTGGAAACCCAGTTTGATCTGGTACTGGACGCCTTGCAGTTTTTTGAACAGGAACAGATTCAGGCCTTTGAAGCTGATCAAGATGCTGAAAATGCCTATATGCAGGAGTTACAGCAGCTTTCCCAAGGCAGTGTCTGGTTATCAGAAAGCTGTAAAAGCTGGTATCTGGACCCGGTGAGCCGCAAGCTGACTTTGGTCTGGCCAGATTATGCGCATTCATTTAGAGACAAAAACCAGCATTTTATTCGCAGTGGTTACCATTATGAATACATGGAAAATGCTCAAAGAAAAGTTGTCTGATTTTTAAATTTTATTCATTAAAAAAACCAGTCTATTTGACTGGTTTTTTATTAAAAGATGATAGAGATTAATCTGCTTTTTGCGGATCATATAAGCGGTCACGTATAAACAGTGCAGGAATCAGACCGCAAATAAAATAGGCACCTGCCATTACCAATAGTCCCGTTCCAATTGAGCCTCCATGGGCAAAATAACCAATAGTGAGTGGGGCAAATACTGCTCCGATACGGCCTATATTGAATGCACCACCTACTGCTGTACCACGAATCGAAGTAGGGAAGCTTTCAGTCATATATGTGGCATTAATGGCAAATGGCATACCATACAAGAAGCCGAACATGAGCATCAGGTACAAAATATTGGTCGGTGTATTGAAATAAATTACAATCGGAAGAAACAGGGCTGTGCCCATGGTTCCAAAAGCGAACAAGGCACGTCGTCCGAAACGATCTGCCAGAATGCCTGCGACGATCTTGGCAAAAATCATGATCATAAACGTGCCAACCATATAGCCAGTCATAGCCTTAAAGCTGATGCCCAGATCCGATTCCAGATAGGCAGGTAACCAGTTACTTAAACCGGCATAGCCAAATTGCAGGGCACCTGCACTTAAAATCCATAGTAAAAACATCCAGCGGTGATTTTTATCTTTGAGAATGACTTTATAAGGATTCTCTTTTTTCACCTTAACTTTGCTAGCTGCTTCCTGACGTTTTAATTCACGTGAACGTAGCCATGAATCCGGTTCAGGAACAAGAAAATAAAGCAGAAAAGCCAGAACAATAGGGCAAATGGTAATCCAGTACAGCATACGCCAGCCATATTCAGGAATAATCCAACCCGCCAGTAAAGTTGCACATAATGAACCTAGGGTAAAACCGGTCATAAGTGCCGCCAGAACAGTTGTCCGGTATTTTGTCGGAACATATTCTGACATTAAGGTATTACAGGCGATGTATAGGGAACCCAGTCCAATAGCTGCAATACTGCGGATAATTAAAAACTGATGGTAAGATTCTACAAAGCCCAAGGTGCAGGATAAGCTGGAAGCAAGAATCATATAAAATACAATAACTTTCACCCGGCCAAAACGGTCACAGGCCCAACCGCCAATTAATCCGCCAATCACTCCACCGACCAGACTCCAGCTCCCTAAGGCACCTGCCTGAACGGTGGTTAAATTAAATTCAGCTTTGATACTGGTGAGGCTATAGGCCAAAAAAGCCAGATCAACACCGTCTGCAAGTAAAATAAGAAAACATAGAATAAACGCGGTCATCCATATTTTTTTAGGCTGAACTGTGACCCGTTCAGCTTCTAGCACTGAAGTTTCATACGTCATCATCGACATCCTTTTCTTGTTACGTTGTTGTTTTATAAGAATGAATCCACATTCTTTTGTTGCTTTTACTGATTTATTATTTCGCTATAAGAAATGTTGTATTATTAATTGATAAAATATATCCAAATAATTAGCCATAAAATTCGTGATTTTATTTGTAAAAATTTGAAATTAGCCAAATATTGCATTGATTTGGGAGGAAAGATAACGTTATTATTTTTTAATCAAAATAAAGTTTCACGATACAAAATAAATTTAAAATCAAGGATAGGAGTGCTGTAATGACTAGTCAGCCATGGATGGAAGAATATAAAAAATGGAACGTCAATCCGGAATTTACCCGGCCTGACCCTGATAAAACTTTGAGCACAACGATTGCTGAGAACCTGCTTAAATTTAAGGATAAAACCGCATTTTTCTATCTGGATCGAAAGTTCAGCTATCAGGATATTGACGTTTATAGCCAGAAACTGGCGACCTATCTTCAAAATCTAGGCTTGGCAGCCGGTAGCCGCATCGCGGTGATGTTGCCGAATATTATTCAATATCCGATTGCGACTTTCGCGATTATTCGTGCGGGTTATATTCTGGTTAATGTAAACCCGATGTACACCCAGCGTGAGTTGTATCATCAAGTTCAGGATTCAGGAGCAGAAGCCTTGATTATTCTGGGCTCAACCTTAGAACAGTTAAATAATCTGGATGAATGTTCTGCGCTAAAACATGTGATTTCTACCCATCCGCTCGATTTCATTCAGGATCAGTCAGTTTCAATTTATAGCCAAACAGCGCAATATCCTGATAAACATTTTTCTGACTTTAAGCAGGCCATTGATCAGGTACAGGTGATTGATTTTGTAGCGCCTGTACAGCAGCAGGAAGATACTGTCATTCTGCAATATACCGGTGGGACTACAGGTGTTTCCAAAGGGGCTGAACTCAGTCATCGCAATATCTTATTTAATATTGCCCAGAACAGTACGGTGTTCATTAGCCATTTTGGCGATCGTTATGCCACTGAAGAAGAATATGTGTTTTGTGCCTTGCCGCTGTATCACATTTATGGTTTTACTATTTGCCTGTTCAGTTATGGTCTGAGTCGCGGTTTTGCCAATGTCCTGATTCCAAATCCAAGAGATCTGGATGCATTGGTAGATCAATATCATAAACATCCTCCGACGGTGTTTCCGGGCGTGAATACCATGTTTAATGCATTGGCTCATCATCCACGTTTTCGCGAGCTGGATCACTCACGCCTAAAAACCACGACAGGTGGCGGTGCATCTGTTTTAAAAAATACGGCAGAATTATGGTATGAAGTCACAGGCTGTCATATCTATGAAGGCTACGGTCTTTCTGAGACCTCACCAACGGCAACATTTAACCCGCCTTTAAGCAAGCGCTTTAGCGGTAGTATTGGTTTGCCATTGGCAGGCACAGAAATTCAGATTCTGGATGATGAAGGAAAATCTGTAGCCCTTCATCAGGCTGGGGAAATTGCTATTCGCGGCCCTCAGGTGATGAAAGGTTATTGGAAGCAACCGGAAGCAACAGCACAGGTATTTACCAAAGATGGTTTCTTTCTGACAGGTGATATCGGCTGTATGGACGAGAAGGGTTATATCACCATTCTGGACCGTAAAAAGGACATGATTCTGGTCTCTGGATTTAACGTTTATCCAAATGAGCTGGAAGGTGTTTTATCCAAACATCCTAAAGTACTGGAATGTGCCGTCATTGGGGTGGATGATGAAAAATCTGGACAAGTCCCGAAAGCCTTTATTGTAAAACAGGATACCAGTCTGACCGTGAATGAAGTCATGACTTATCTGAGACTAAAACTGACCAGTTATAAGCTGCCAAAATATATTGAGTTTGTGTCTGGATTGCCAAAGTCTGCAGTCGGTAAAATTCTACGTCGTGAGTTGCCTAAAACCGTGCAGCCAGATGCTAAAGCCTGCTAAGGAATAATAAACATCTGGCTGATCACGGTCAAAAGGCTTTGTTACACAAACTTATTCATGATGGCTTATTCAGCAATATAGTTTCCAAATGAATAAGCCCATCCTTAAAAGTCTATCGTAAAACGAATTGGTCGTCTTACAATAAAGCCTTGATTATTCAAGGCAACATATCGATATGGGGTGACCTGACTACGGCGTTGTTGTACAAAGATTAAAAAGTAGAATTCCCTTAAGTACCTCAAAATTAAGTGGTAACTTGGGTATGAGGACGGCCTAGCTCCGTAAACTTATTTGAGACGGTCACACGTGCATGAATCTCATTGACTTGGCTGTCAAAATTTCTTGAGTAACTTGATACAATGCACCTTGGTCTCAACCAAGCTTCGCCGATGATAGCCTTACCATTTTTTCCATAGTATTCTGCCTAAATGTTTAACTGTTCGAAGTAATTCATTTCTCTCTTGAGAATGTGCTTTTGTATCTTTCCAAGGTCTTGCATTTTTTCTGGGGGAATAACTGCATGAGCTTTTCTAGATGCAATCAATTGATTGCATTGCTTTGTATCATGTACTCAATTTAACATAATCAATATTATACGAAATGAAATAGACATTTTAATTGGTGAATAACACAATTTGTAAGCCCAAAATAGAAATGTCCGCTATTAAAATTCTCTTCATTAAGATTTCGCTAACGGACAGTTTTAAATGTTGGACTTTATCTAGAACTGTTGGAGGAGTCATTTGGCTGCGAACTTAATTAATCAACTTTCTTAACCATCGACGTACAATACCCCAAAGATTAGTTGTATCTGATGACTTTATAGAGATAATTTCATTATCATCCTTTTGTATTTCTGATTCAGATTTAGCAATAGACTGATAATAGTGCGCTTTAGCTAATTTATCCCTCTTTCTTTCTTCTTTAATTCGATCATCATTCCAGCTACCTGCTTCAACAACTACATTCTGTTTAATAATATAGTGTGAACGGCATGCAGAATTCCAATTCCCAACAGATGGCGTCAATGAAACACTTTCGCCATCAAAACTCATTTTCCAATCAGTTGGTGATAATGGAGTAACAACTCGTTCTCCACAGCCGCAACAGCAGCTATGCACTGCTGTTGCGTATTCCATTGAGATATATAAAACACCTGTATCGATTTCACGTGGAATATTACGGATAAAATGGTTTTTTAGCTTTTTAATTTTCAGCATGTCACATCCCCATTCAGTAGCATATTGCCATCCGTTGTGTAGGTAGAGTGGTGTTCATTCTCCAAATCTCTATAAAAGCCTCTCAATTTTTTCCATTTAATTACCGCTAATGATGCATTTAATGAATTTAAATCAGCGACTTGTATATTCGATGCATAAAGATCATTCTCACCAACATTAGCGAATGAGATACGTCCTGAATGGATATGTTCACGTTTATCAGGAGTACTACTTGTGACTCTTAAAATGCCACCAAGACTACCATTTACGAGTTCTATTCCCATTCCAACATCAATAAAAGGTATATTTAGTAACTCCAATTTCTGAATGATCGCTTTCTTATCTTCACCAGCATCAATACAAATAAATGCAAATGAAGTTCCGTTTAATAATTCAATATTGGTAAAGTTCAAGCTGACTGGATGCGCAACAATATTACGATGCATTCGGTCGTAAATATTTTTGAAATAGTCGACTTTCAATGGTGCATTTCTAAGCTCATGTAATAATGGAGCACCTGGAGCACGAAAAGCGTTATGCTGTAAAAACTCATCCGCATCAAACAGTCGTATTTCACGTACGGGAGTTTTACAAACTAAATCAATAATATAGCTTCCAGTCCCTCCAGTTCCAATTATCGAAACAACCTCACTTTCTAGTTTTTCTGTAAGTTTACCTATTCCTGCGCGATCAGAAGCTGTATCAATATAATTAAAAACGCTTTCAATTTCGGTTTCATCAGGAGTACGAAATATCTTTGGACTCATTCCTGGCTGTAATACCGCTGCAGGACCAGACAAAATCGTCGCATAAGTGGACATTTTAGCAAAGTAATCAGGGTATCCTTCTGGTCCTGGCTTACTTGAAAAGCTATGTTCAGCAGTAATACCATGACCAAAATCCGTGTGCTGAGATACATGGCGGATTTCATTTAAAGGAAGTCCATTCGCCTTACA
Organism: Acinetobacter uliginosus; assembly: GCF_044130295.1. Classification (NCBI taxonomy): domain Bacteria; kingdom Pseudomonadati; phylum Pseudomonadota; class Gammaproteobacteria; order Moraxellales; family Moraxellaceae; genus Acinetobacter; species Acinetobacter uliginosus. The sequence continues at coordinate 31,553 of NZ_JBIQOC010000041.1, forward strand.
AGGATATTCCCCATCCCAATGCATCACATGACACCCAGGTTTACGTGTATTATCACCAGCAAGATCTAAAGATGTTATGAGGGTTCCTTTGCGAATGCATTTTTGTGCATTTACATAGGGAACCTCCTTCATGATAAGAAAGCCCGCAATAATTTGTACATGATAGCCAGCTTCACGAAGCTGGCGTAAGTCGTCATTAAGATTGAATAGTTTTTGTGACATTGAAAACTGTCCCCTGATGTTTAACTTCAATAACCCCACCCTCAGCAAGCTCACCAGCATGTGGTTTAGATGCCGCATGACGATAAGTCATAGAGTAGATAATATTCGATCCGACTGGGTCATTCGGAAATGCCAGTTGAACAACCTGTTCAAATGTGACTTGCTTATTAGGCACTGATTCATCAAGAGAATTAACAATGATGGTGTAACCCTGAACTAAACGTTTAGCTGTAATAAAATGCTCGATTCCAGTATCTGTAAGATCCAGAAGCTCATCAGGCTCAATCATACGATCGGTACCACCTCGTACCTCCAAAAACACAGCCTGCTCTGGTCCAATACCTGATAATGCGTATAGAGCATTGGCTTCAATAGTTGATTTCCCCCATTTAAGCTGACGATCATCAAGTGTTAACTTGAATTCCCGATCAGTACGAAAAACAATGAAACGCTCAACTTCCCGCCCACGCAAATCAAAAGTTTCATTCAATCGAATATCTTCAAAATCACCCGATGGCAATATTGCACAAAGGGTTATCTCATCACGATCATCAATTCCTATTGCAGATAATATCTGCCGCCCTGTAGGTACTGGATCAGAAACAAATGCTGGTTGGAAATTCACATTGTCAATTGCGACAACAATACGATAGCGATTTGCAGCTTTTAATTGGCGGTTTTCACTGATTGCTTCGCCAATATCATCAAAATCATCCTGAATAGGATTCATATAAATACCTCTTAAAGTTTTGTGCAGAAGGAATCTTCTGGCTACATCTCTTTAATCGGACTGATAAAGTATCGTCGGTAATTTTTTTTAACTTTTTTTTCTTTGTACACGACAAAAAAAGATAACTCATTGAAATAATGGCATAATACTTGTTTTCTGACGACGAATATGATGACACATTTCAATGAGTTACATCTCATCTT
>NZ_JBIQOC010000042.1:0-47355 GCF_044130295.1 Acinetobacter uliginosus
GCTTGAACCCGCCGGATTGGTTTCACGAATCCATTTATCCAATGTTGAATAACCAACACCTAATTTCTGGGCGATTGCAGCTACAGATTCGTGTGAGTTTGAAAGAGCATAATCAATTGCTTGCTGTTTAAATTCAGGACTTGAGCAGCACTGCTGCGCAAGATAGCCTGACTGAAAATTGAATCGACACAACCTTCTTACCTTAAAATATTTAAACAACTGTTTTCTGAATTGCTGTTTTTTAAGTGAAAATTACAAGTCTTCACCATGTCACTATGCTTTTATACATAACTAATCAGTAAATATGGTTAATATAAATACATGGAATGAGATAAAAAAAGGGGAAAAAACATGACACATGATTTTAATAAACCGCCTCATGTTACGAGTGAAGAAGAAAGATCTCAGAAAAAACGTTTGCCAGTGTATATCCTCCTTCTTGTGGGTGTATTCTTCATTGCCGTACTGGTTTACATGTTTGCCTATACTAAACCGTAATCATCTAATGCTCCTCCAGGACATCCTGACCCTAGTGCCCAACCTGCCACACCAAATAATACCGCCACTACCGGTACTGCAACGGCAACAGATGAAGCAGTCGCTACAGATGCCGATACTGTAACAGAACCGGGTGAAAAAAGTGCAATAGGTGAGGCTGCCGATAATGTGGGGACAGGCATTAGTAACAAAAATCAGTAGGGATTCAAATCATTCATTTAAAGCTCTAATTTGAAAGGATTGGAGCTTTTTGCAATCTAATGTGCGCTTTTGTTGTATTTATGCTGGTTTGTATTGAAGAAAAAATAATCGAATTCTAATGTGTTCTTAACGTCATCATTTTAGGTTGAGCTGAGCCAACATAACCCAGTTATTCATCTGTAGAAATTCAATAAGTAATAACAAGAGGACATGACAATATGAATGAGTATTTTTCTGGAGGCCCTAGAGGGGGTGAATTTGATGCGATGTACTATTGGAATCAGTTTCATCCTATTCTCGCTGCCATCGCCATTTTAATCATAGGTTGGATTGTTGCCCTTATTATTGCGGCAGGAATTAAAAAAGTTTTACAAAAGCTTGGAACAAATCAAAGACTTTCTGGAGCGACAGGACATCGCTCAAATGTTGAAAATATCATTTCGCGTATCATCTTCTGGATTGTAATGATCATTGCCGTCATAGGCGCGTTGAATGTGCTGAATCTCACCAGCGTGAGCGGGCCATTCAGCAATATGATCCAGCAATTCCTGTTGTTTATTCCTCAACTTTTAGCAGCTATTGCGGTCGGTTTTATTGGCTGGATTGTTGCGAATCTGGTCAAAATGGGACTGCAAAAACTGCTGGACCGAACTGAGCTGGATGAAAAGTTAAGTGCTGATGTGGGTGTCAGCCCAATTAGCCAGAACATTAGTGACATTGTTTATTGGCTGATTTTGTTATTATTCTTGCCAATTGTACTGTCTATCTTGGGCTTAACCGGATTGCTGGCTCCAGTACAGAACATGGTGAATGAAGTTGTCTCATTCTTGCCGAATATCTTTATTGCCGCTGTGATTGTATTTGTCGGTTATATTCTGGCAAAAATTGTACGCGGTATTGTCGAAGGTCTGGTAGGTAGTTTAAATCTACAGCAGCATGCCCAGAAAATCGGGATGTTTAAAAATTCCAATCTGCCCCAGGTACTCGGCTCATTTGTCTTTGCGATTATTATCATTACTGCCCTGATTATTGGCTTTGAAGCGCTGGGCGTTGAAGCGATTTCACAACCGGCCACGGCCATGTTATATGAAATCATGAACGCCATTCCACATATTATTGCAGCTGCCCTGATTCTTATTCTGGCGTATGTGGTGTCACGCTTTGTGGCTAAACTGGTGGTGGACATTGTTTCTGGAACGGGTGTGGATGAAATTCCTACCAAAATGGATGCACAACGCTTTTTAGGCACAACTAAAGTATCGTCAATTATTGGTTACCTGATTGTGTTCTTTACCATGTTGTTTGCGGTATCTGAAGCAGCAAACCGGCTTGGTTTTGAGCAGATCAGTACACTGATTTCGATGTTTATCCAGTTTGGTGCAAATATCCTGCTCGGTGCAGTGATTCTGATGATTGGCTTCTGGCTTGCCAATCTGGTCGCCCAAGTGATTGGACGAGGTGAATATGTCAGTTCACGCTGGCTGGCAAATCTGGTTCGTATATTGATTATGGGCCTGGTGATTGCAATGGGTTTGCGTGCAATGGGTATTGCCGATTCCATCGTCAATCTGGCATTTGGTTTAACCTTGGGAGCCGTCGCTGTTGCCTTCGCATTGGCTTTTGGTTTAGGTGGGCGCGATCCGGCACAACGTGTCTTGACCGACTTGATTGATAAATGCAAAAAAGAGGCGAAGCAGCCTAATCCGCATCAGGAAAGTTCAAGATCAGGTTCTGGTGCGTCGGTAGATAAATCTTCTGAACTGGAAATGGACGGGGGAGCGGCACCATCTTCCGATCTGTCCAAACCGCTTACAGAGCCCGACTTTCCAGAGGCTGATCAAAAAGAAACGCTCACTCCTGATTTATCCAACCCAACTCCTGCCTCATTAACCACTGCACCACAAGAGGCACAAAAAATTGATCCAGATCAGAGTGTTCCGGATTCTGTCCGTGTTGATCCCAAGCACCCGCCAGTAAATAATCCTTTTGGATCCACAGGGGAAAAAGAGTCTGATGTCGATCTTAATAGTGACAAAGGTCCAAATAATCCTGGCTCCAGTGATGATAAAAAATAATCGCTAGAAGCAGAAAAATCCGCTACATGTGCACAAACAAAAGAGGGCTTTGTTTGTGCACAACAGATGGGCATGCTTTTTGCTAGTCTATTATTAAGAAGCAGTCAGTAAAATGACCTGATTTTCTACTTTAAGCTTTAAATCCGTTAAAAAATGCGTTGTCATAATTTTGGATAAATGCTTCCCGCTAATTGGTAACAGGAGATCTAAATGACTAAAAAACCACCCAATAAGTTTATTGCATCCATTGTCATTGCTGGCATTACCGTAGGATTCTTTATCAGTGCCTATAAGTTTGTCCTTATCAAAACCAAGCAGGCAGGTGGACAGATGCAGCAGGCGGAGTGAGCAGCTCAATCCATAAAAAAATGAGAAATAGTTAAAAAATAATCGTTTTTAAATTTTATTTATGCTATTTATAAATTAACTATTTCATAAAATTTAAATATTTAGATTCATATTAATGAAATATGTGCCGCTCATACTGGGATGTATGAATTTAATAATAAAAGGAGAAAAGTAATGTTATTAGTTAAAGTCATAAATAAATTGGCGACTCAAATAATACTGGGAAATAAACCTGCTGATGTAACTGAAACAATTGCAAAAATGGATCTTGCCATTGCACGTATACAGCAGAATCAACAGGTTTATTTATTACGCACGGATTATCTGGAATAAGATTATCTTCATGTTAAACGTATTGTGATGCGGCATGGGCAGACGCCCATGCCCATTGAAAATTAAACCCGCCTAAATGCCCCGACACATCCAGAACTTCACCGACAAAGTACAAGCCTTTCTGTTTCTTGCTTTCCATGGTCTTTGATGATACTTCAGTAGTATCGACACCACCCAAAGTCACTTCCGCAGTCCGGTAGCCTTCAGTTCCAGACGGTTTCACTTCAAAATGCTGTAGATGTTTGGCGATCTGTTCCAGTTTATCGTCGCTCAAATTACCGATCGCTGTATCGGCAAGTTCTGCCCATATGAGATTTTGCAGTTCCAGCACCACACTTTTTGGCAGATGCTCAGTTAACAAGGTACGTAGCAGCACTTTAGGCTGGCTGGATTTTTTAGCTTTAAAAAATTCTACCAAGTCGAGGTAAGGCAGAAAATTGATATTAAAGCTTTGACCGACATTCCAGTAGTTGGAAAGCTGTAAGGAGCTTGGACCACTTAATCCACGATGGGTAAACAGCAAGGCTTCAGTAAAACTGTTTAAATCATTGGATAGGGTGGCATCGACCGCATTACCGCTTAAACGGGTGGTCACTTCTTTAAACTGGTCGGAAAAAGTAAAGGGTACCAAGCCTGCACGGGTCGGATACACATGATGGCCGAACTGTTTGGCAATCTCATAACCAATACCCGAGCCGCCAAGTGTAGGAACAGACAAACCACCTGTTGCCACGACTACAGATTCAGCCTGAAAATAACCTAAAGTAGTTGCAACTTGGAAACCTTGCTCATCTACAGCCGTTACCGCTTTGACTTCATAACCGGTTTTAATGTCGACCAGACCGGTTTTGTCACATTCAGTCAGCAGCATGGCCAAAATTTCTTTGGCACCGTTCAGGGTAAATAACTGACCGTGTTTGCGCTCTTCATATTCAATACCGTGTTCACACACCAGACCAATAAAGTCCCAGTTGGTATAGCGGCTTAAGGCCGAGATTACGAAGTGTGGATTATGTGAAATATAGTTTTCAGGTTCGACGTACAGATTAGTAAAATTACATTTACCGCCACCGGACATCAGAATTTTTTTACCTACCTTGTTGGCTTTTTCCAGTACCACAACTTTACGACCACGCTGGGCTGCCATATATGCCAACATCAGACCGGATGCACCTGCACCTAAAATAATGACATCATACTGATTTGTAGACATGAGCAACCCGCGGGAGATAAAAACAGGGCATTATAGACAATTTTGCGCTCAATTTCAGGATAGATCTGCATCTGGATGCCGACCTTGCAGACCGCCTGTATGAATTATCAGAATGCGGCTGCCTGCCGGAAAATGGTTTTGGGCAACTAAATCCATCAGTCCATACATCATCTTCGCAGTATAAACCTGCTCTAAAGGAATGTGGTGTTCGGCTTCAAAGCACTGCATAAACTGTAACAGCTCAGGACTGGTCTTGGCATAACCGCCACAGCAATAGGCATCGGTGATTTGCCAGTTTTTCTTTGTCGTCCATTGCTCGATATCCGACTTTAAAAAATCGCCTTTTAAGGCCGAAAAACCCAGCACACTTTGATGAGCGGCACTGGCTTCAATCAGTCCTGAAATGGTGCCGCCTGTACCGACTGCACAGCAGATCACATCATAATTCTGTCGGTCTTCAGCAGTTAAAATTTCCTTGCAGCCCTGAATGGCAAGAGAATTGGTTCCACCTTCGGGAATGATGTAATGCTCTGGATAGCTTTGTTGTAATTGTTCGAGAAATTCAGAACTGGTTTTTTCACGATATTGCTGTCGGGAGACAAAATGCAGTTGCATACCAGATTGTTGCGCTGTGGCAAGGGTAGGATTGAGCGCTTTATCTTTGAGTTCTTCACCGCGAATAATGCCTACACTGGCAAAGCCAAACAGATGTGCTGTATAAGCGGTGGCAGCAATATGATTGGAGTAGGCACCGCCAAAAGTCAGGACTTTTTTAAAGCCTTGCTGCTCTGCTTCCAGAAAATTGTATTTCAGTTTAAAAAACTTGTTGCCCGAAATTTGAGGATGAATCTGATCCAAACGCTTCACAGTCACTGTAACGGGGGCATTCAGCTGAATGTGCTGATAAGTCACTGACTGGGCAATATGGTCAAACATTTCATTATGGTCCATAAATATGAGACTGTATTGTATGTAAAATAGGAGGATCTATGGCACGCTGATTTTCATCAGGATTATCAAAGTGATATTTTAATATAAGGAGTGACCTGACAATAGTTATTGAAGATTTTTGTTCTTGCTCATATTCATAGAAGCCTTATTTGTAAATATATCTTAAATGATTGAATTAAAATCATAAAAATAATGATTGAAAAATACTCATTAGTGTTAATCTAGAAGGTATAACAATGATGAAAAAGAGGATATGTGATGAAGACGCTATCCGTGGGTTTATCTGCTTGCTTGCTACTATTGCTGACAGCATGTGATGCGAAGGATGATTATAACAAGCCAAAAACCGAAGTTCGTAGCATGATTATTGGCGGTGTACCGGTGCATGATCAAGATTATCGGCTTGCTCCGCTTGGCACACGTGAAATGCAGCCAATGGCTCAAGAGTAAACTGAGCGGAAACCGATATTTAATCTCGTGCTAAATCAAGCTTGACCTGCCAATTGGCAGGTCTGAATTTATATGTATCTAAAAAATTATTACTGAAATGATGTGCTGATTTTTTTCTATTTGAGTACTGTCATAAAAATATATGTATGCAGCTAATTTCATTGTAACTGTAACGATCTTTTACCATATAAACCTCTATTTTATATTCCCCCATATCTCTCGCTACGCAGCAGCCATACTTCTGTTCATTTTATCCATTTTCTAATAAATGAGGGATTTGATTGCCTCCTTAGGGATTTATTAGGTGATTTATTTAATTCTTGGTGAATGATGCGGTGAAATTCTGAAAAAGAGGTGAAATTCAGGGAGATATTCAGCCTTTTAAATTGTAAAATTGCCGCGGAATTAATTTCAGTAGGTGGACTTGTGGAATCATTTTGGATTTTGGGCTCAATTGCATTTGCTTTAATGTTAGGTGCAATGAGTCCTGGACCGACTTCGATTTATGTCGCTAAAAATTCAATTGCGATTTCACGTCAGCATGGTGTGTTTACCGCTTTAGGTACAGGCACAGGCGCTGCCATTTTTGGCTTGTTGGCCGTACTCGGATTACAGGCCTTTTTATTGGCGGTGCCATCTGCCTATCTGGCTTTAAAAATCTGCGGTGGCGTATATCTACTCTGGCTGGCTTTTAAAATTATTAAACATGCCAAAGAACCGATTGAATCTGAGCATAGTTCGCAAGCCCAAATGTCCTTACGCCGTGCATTTACTACAGGCCTGATTACTCAGCTTTCCAATCCGAAAATTGCAATTGTGCTGGCCAGTATTTTTACTGCACTTTTACCCAAAGAAATTCCGACTTATTATTATTTTGTGTTACCCATTTTGTGCTTTTTTATTGATGCAGGGTGGTGCTCACTGGTTGCAGTGGCCTTGTCGGCAGAAAAGCCACGTCGTGTCTATTTGAAATTTAAAGCCGCTTTTGACCGTGCCGCAGGTGGCATCATGACGCTGTTGGGATTGAAGTTAATCTTTGGGATGAAATAAATCACGGCATGGGTAAATCAATTTTGAATGATTTACTCATTTGTTATTTTATAAAAAGAGTGATTTATGCAAGAAGTGTATAAATCTATTCCCAGACTGAACGTTAAGATTAAAATAGAATGTAGAAAATAAAAGACCGACGATTCGAGTGATGATGAAATCGTCGGTCAAAAAATCTGTTGCAAGTTTTAGCTTGGGCTGCTGTTCCTCACTAAAACTTGAAACCAAGTTTATTGCTTTAGAAAAGTTCACCGAAAATATTGTGGATGCCGGTACAAATTAACGGTTCATGAACTTCATACCTTATATAACGCAGAGCTTTACAGATTGGTTGACAATAAAATGAAAAAAAACTCATTTTTTTTTATACTGATCATCTAAAAGTTGCTTATGCAGGCTCATTGTGTCATTAACCCGATATTTTTTATGGTTTTTTCTCTTCTGTTTTATTTTTACCTGTATCTGTGGTGTATTGGCTGCTTTACTGCCAACCGGCATGGGCGGAATTCTGACCATCGTGCCTTATTTAACAGCCATGATTTTAGTGCTGTATAAGTTTTTAAAACAACAACGACGAGCACCAACCGCTCAAGAACAAAAAAAAATTACTTTGGGATTTAGCCTGATTTTCTGGGGCTATAACCTGGCCTTTTTATTGCTCGGTATTGTCCTTTTTGCCAAGAATGATCCCGAAGTTTGGCAGAATTTTCTTTTATATCTCAAAAATCCGCAATTTATGAGTATGGTACTGATTATGGTCTTGCTCGTTGCCATTCCACTTTATCTTTTGACCTATTGGTTTTATGGTAAACAGGCGCAGCGCATGGCGCAAAAAATGTTTGGCTAAACGACCCTGATATAGGCTTGAGTTTTATACCGTCTTGATCTATAGATAAGAAAAACATGAGTACGTCTAAAATGCAAAAAGCATGTGTCTTGATTACCGGCGGCAGTGGTTTTATCGGCTCGCAACTGTTGCCTTATTTGCTGGCTCGTGATTATGCCGTGGTGGGGCTGACCCGCCAGAAAAATAAACGCTCAAATCATCCCGATCTGACCTGGATTCAGCATTTAGATGAACTAAAAACCGACCGCATTGATTATGTCATCAACCTGGCTGGTGAAAGTATTGGACAGGGACGCTGGACAGCGAAAAGAAAACAACAATTGATGAAGAGCCGGGTAGAAACCACGCAGCAGCTCTATCGATACCTGGAAAAAAGACAGATTTTTCCAAAGCGGATTATTTCCGGTTCTGCAGTCGGATATTACGGGATCGATCCGACTGAACAATGGTTAGAAACATGTACAGAACAGTCTGCACCACAGTCTATTTTTATGTCGGAATTGTGTCAGTTATGGGAACAGGCAGCCTTCAGTTTTACGCAGCAAAGAACCAAGATTATTCGTCTCGGTATTGTGTTTGGGAAAAATGGCGGAATTCTGCCAAGTATGTTATTCCCCATTAAACTGAATCTGGTGGGGCAGATTGGACATGGGCGGCAACCTGTAGTCTGGGTGCATGTGCAAGATGTGCTGCGTGCCATCGAATTTTTAATGCTCAATGAAACTGAAGCACAAATATTTAATCTCGTGTCACCTGAAAAAGTCTCGCAAGCGCAGTTTGTTAAAACAGCGGCACAAGTTTTAAAACGTAAACCTGTGTTCTTTTTACCGGCTTTCGTGTTGCGATGGATGCTGGGTGAGCAGTCACAACTGGTATTAAATGGTCAATATGTCGCGTCCATAGCCCTGCAAGAGGCCGGTTTTGAGTTTAAATATCCGACCTTGAATAGCGCTTTAGAAGAGATATTAGTGAACCATTAACTCTGACTCTGCTTCAGATTTGAGACGCGTAGGGCTATAAGCTGCTGGGTTTACGAGAGGAGTTTGTTCCAGCATCAGCTGTCTGAGCAATTGTGCAGAGGCGGGCCCCATACATAAGCCGTTACGGAAATGTCCAAAGTTGGCCCACAAATTCTCCATCTCGGGTATTTTGCCGACGTAAGGAATACCTGTTGGGGAGCCGGGTCTTAAACCGGCCCACTGTTTTTCGATAGGGAACGCTGCCAGTTCGGGCACCATCTCGAAACAGGCTTCTAAAATTTTCTGCTTGGTTGCTACTGTTGGGGTGGTGTCAAAACCGCAATCCGCCATGCTGGAACCACAGACCACATGACCGTCCAGACGTGGAATTAAATACATCACATCATTCATGCACATGGTCGGCAACCAGTTTGCCGGGGTTTTAAACAGCACCATCTGTCCCTGAACCGGACGAACTGGAATCTCAAGATCCAGTTGTTCAGACCAGCGCTGCGACCATGCGCCGGTGGTGATCACAAACTGATCTGCATCATACGTTTTGCCATTTTTAGCAGCTACGGACTGGACTTGGCCATTGGCGATATTGAACTGCTCAATCGGGCAGTGTTCAATAAATTCGACTTGTGGATGCTGCTTTAAATAGGCCACCATGGATTGCAGTAAGCGCGGGTTTCTGACATTGGCAATCTGGGGGAAATAAATGGCGTGTTGAAATTTGGCGTCAATAAAAGGATTTAGCTGTTCAATCTGTTCCTGTTGTAAATATTCACATTGCTGCATTGGTTCCTGAAACTGCTCGGCATAATTCAGACCGCTTTCAAAATCAGCTTCATCAAAAATCAGCATACCGCTTTCATGAATTTCAAAATCAATGCCTGAAACAGGCTTTAACTTTTTGTTCCAGTCTAAATACAATGACTTGCCATATTGCGCCAGCTGATTTACGGCTTGCGGATAGCGCCACGGATACATCGGGGAGAGAATCCCGCCACCCGCCCAGGAGGCAGCTTTTCCTGCCTGCTGCTGATCGAAAATCATCACGGAACATCCCTGTTCCACCAGCTCTAGAGCAGACAGCAGACCGCTAATGCCTGCTCCAATAATGGCAATTTTCATCGCTTAGACCACAAATCCTTATTTCATGTCTTTCAGTTTAAGAGCCGCTTCTTCGGCAAAGTAGGTCCAGATGCCATCAGCACCGGCACGGCGGCAACTCATCAGTGATTCAATAATCACACTGTCGGATAGCCAGCCATTTTGAATGGCACCCGCCAGCATGGCGTATTCACCGCTGACCTGATAAACGAAAGTCGGCACGCCAAAGGTATCTTTCACTTCACGGACGATATCCAGATAAGGCATACCCGGTTTAACAATCACCATGTCTGCACCTTCCTGAATATCCAGGGCAATTTCATGCAGGGCTTCGGCACGGTTACCGATGTCCATCTGGTAATTGTACTTGTTGCCACCTTTCAGGTTCGTCGATGAACCGACTGCATCACGGAATGGACCGTAAAAACTGGAAGCATATTTTGCTGAATAAGCCATGATATTGGTATAGATATGACCGTTGGCTTCCAGCGCATTACGAATAGCACCAATCCGACCATCCATCATGTCACTCGGCGCAACCACATCTGCACCAGCTTCGGCATGACTGAGTGCCTGCTTGATCAGGCATTCAACGGTTTCATCATTCAGTACATAGCCTGTGTCATCAATGATGCCGTCCTGACCATGCGTAGTATACGGGTCTAAAGCGCCATCCGTGATCAGCACCATTTCTGGCAATTCTTTTTTTAGCAGGCGAACGGTATTTTGGACCAGACCGTCCTCACGCCATGCAGCTTCGGCGGACAGACTTTTGTCTTCTTGTGGAGTAACAGGAAAGAGCGCTAATTTAGAAACGCCCAATTCCAGTAGACGTTCGGATTTTTTTAACAGTAGATCGGCAGACAGACGCTGTACATTCGGCATACTTGGAATGTCTTGGGTTTGGTTCTGCCCCGGAAGGACGAATACTGGGTAAATGAGATGATCGGTCGTCAGCTGGGTTTCGCGTACCATGGCACGTAATTGGTCATTTTTACGGATGCGGCGCATGCGGGTAGCGGGAAATGCTGGACGATTGAACGTATAGGTCATAACAATCTCAATGATCAGTATTAAACTTTGGCTATTGTAGCCCTAGAATATGTTTTTGGGTGATGTTTAACAGATTTTTATTCAATCAGGAAATTCGAGCGAATGGTAAACGAAACAGAAAAAAGTTGGACCGGTCATATACATTTCGGCTCGAAAGTTGATATTGATGTATTGCTGAACCAGTTATGCAAGGCTTTTAATAAATCTCCTTTTTTTCAGCACAATGGCATGAACATGCGGGTGGTAGATGGGCAGATTGAAGCCCATATCGACATGCAGCCGTATATGATTGGCAATGTGGCATTTCAGATTTTGCATGGCGGTGTTGCGGCGACCATTTTAGACAGTATTGGCGGGATTGTGGCCATGGGGGAGCTGTACAAGAAAGCCACTCCTGATGATTTGCCCGAGACGATTAAGAAGGTATCCCGTTTGGCAACAGTTGATATGCGGGTCGATTATCTTGCACCGGGTCGCGGCAATTCTTTTACTGCACGTGCCGAGACTTTGCGTTTAGGTCGGAAAGGTTGCACCATGCGCATGACCTTAGTCAATGATGAAGGCAAAGCGATTGCAACCGCCATCGCTTCTTATGCTTATTAAACTTGTTTGAAGCCAGCTAAGCAGAAGTCAGGTCAATATGTGGCATTGAATGAAAATCTGGTGCCGAATTTGTTTTGGAAACTGGTGAGTTACATTTTTATTCTCAAAATATGATTTTTTACTCTTAAAATGCATCAAAAATTTTTACAAGAATAACGTCCCATCAAGATGAGCTTACTACGATCTAGATGCCTATTGTCAAGGTGGCAGATCAGGGCTGCTTGCTGATGGGGGCTGTTGGATTTAGGAAACATGCATGACAGATGTTCAAATTACGCCGCCAGATGCTCAACAGTCTGAACAGGTGACTGACCAGCAACTCAAGGCAAAACGAAAAAAGGCTTTGGGATTTGTGGCACTGATTTTAATCCTTGCTGTGATTTTATATGCCATCTGGACATTATTTTTCAATCATTCTGTCGATACCGATAATGCCTATGTAGGTGCAGAAACGGCCTCAATCACTTCTATGGTGACTGGACAGGTTGAACAGGTATTGGTCAGTGATACTCAAACGGTCAAAAAAGGTCAGTTGCTGGTTCGTGTTGATCAGCGCGATGCAGAAATTGCTCTTGCTGCAGCCAAAGCAGAACTGGTCAAGGCACAGCGTCAATATAAACAGACGCAAGCCAATAGCAGCTCACTGAATTCACAAATTTTTGTCAGTGATGATGCCATTCATAGTGCTGAAGCCAAAGTGGCCGAGGCCAAAGCTGAAATGGATAAGGCACAAGATGACTTAAGCCGTCGTGAAAAACTCAGTGCCTCTGGCGCCATTTCTAAAGAAGAACTCAGTACGGCACAAAGCGCACTGAATACCGCCAAAGCGGTTTATGAATCGGCTCAAGCCGGTTTGGCACAAGCTAAATCCAGCCAAAAAGCGGCACAAAGCAATTTGGCGGCCAATGAAGCACTGATTCGCGGCGCCAATGAAAATAGCACGCCTGATGTTTTGGTGGCACAGGCCAAATTAAAGCAGGCTGTGTTAGATGTGGAGCGTACTGAAATCAAGGCACCATTTGATGGCGTCGTGACACGCCGTAATATTCAGGTTGGTCAGCGTGTGGCACCGGGTACTGTCTTGATGATGGTGGTGCCGACCTCACAACTGTATGTCGATGCCAATTTTAAAGAAAGTCAGCTGGAAAAAGTCCGTCCCGGTCAAAAAGCAGTCTTAACCTCTGACCTGTACGGAGATTCAGTCGAGTATCACGGCACAGTACAAGGCTTCTCTGGCGGAACCGGTTCCGCCTTTGCATTGATTCCGGCACAAAATGCGACAGGTAACTGGATTAAGGTGGTTCAGCGCTTGCCGGTTCGCATCAAGCTTGATCCCAAAGAACTGGCTGAACATCCGTTACGGGTGGGGCTGTCTATGGAAGCGAAGATCGATTTGTCTTCGAAGTAGTCATTTATGAAGAACTACGCTCCTATACCGAACTTGACTGGCGGCCGCCTGCTTCTGGCGGCATTTGTACTGGCCTTTGCCAACTTTATGGTCGTGCTGGACATGACCATTGCCAATGTTTCGGTTCCGCATATTACCGGCAGTCTTGCGGTTTCTGCATCGCAAGGCACCTGGGTGATTACTTCCTATGCCGTTGCCGAAGCCATTTGTGTGCCTTTAACCGGCTGGTTGGCGGGGCGCTTTGGCACGGTTCGGATCTTTGTCATCAGCCTGTTCGGTTTTACCCTGTTTTCTGTGTTATGCGGTTTATCCACCAGTCTGGAAATGCTGGTATTTTGCCGAATTGGACAAGGCCTGTTTGGTGGGCCGATTATGCCACTCAGCCAAACCTTGCTGATGCGTATTTTCCCACCGGAGAAACAGTCGCAGGCGATGGGCATGTGGGCCATGACTACGGTTGTGGGACCCATTTTGGGGCCAATTCTGGGCGGGACTATTAGTGATAACTGGTCATGGCACTGGATTTTCTTTATCAATATCCCGGTCGGGTTGGGCTGTGCATTTGCTGCTATGCGTTTGCTGAAATCTGCTGAAACGAAAACCAATACACTCAAAATTGATATGGGCGGATTATTGCTGCTGATTTTATGGATTGGGGCATTGCAGCTGATGCTGGATTTAGGCCATGAGTATGACTGGTTTAATCATCCCTTTATTGTTATTTTGGCCATGATTGCCTTGATCGGGCTCATCGTTTTTACCATTTGGGAACTCACTGAACGCCACCCGGTGGTGAATATCCAGATCTTTAAATATCGTGGATTTACCATTTCCGTTTTGGCTTTAGCCTTTGGTTTTGGGGCCTTTTTTGGCAGTATTGTCATGATTCCACAATGGTTACAGGTGAATCTTGGCTATACTGCCACTTGGGCAGGTTATTTGACTGCCACCATGGGTTTTGGCAGTTTGCTGATGTCGCCCATTGTGGCCAAACTGGCGACCAAATATGATCAGCGGGCTTTGGCCAGTTTTGGTTTATGTCTGCTGGGCGGGGTGACCCTGATGCGGGCCTTCTGGACTACTGAAGCCGACTTTATGGCCTTGGCATTGCCGCAAATCTTGCAAGGTTTTGCCGTACCGTTTTTCTTTATTCCACTCTCCAATATGGCTCTGGCTTCAGTATTGCCGCAAGAAATGGCTTCTGCTGCCGGTTTGATGAACTTCCTCAGAACCATGGCCGGGGCAATTGGAGCGTCGATTGCCGTTACCATTTGGGATGATCATGGCAAAGTGGCACGTAGCGAGATGGCAGGAAGCCTGCATATGGATGAAGTGCAAAATATCCTGACCCAAAGAGGAATGAGTCCAGAAAGCAGTTTGGGCTATATCTCGAGTCTGGTCGATAAAGAAGCGTCTACCTTATCTGCTAACCATGTGTTTTTAATTCTGGCGCTGGTGTTTATTTTTGCCGCACTGATTATCTGGCTATGTCCAAAACCCAAAAACGGTGTCACCGGTGGTGGACATGCACATTAATAAAAAACCGCTTTTCGAAGCGGTTTTTTATTATCTTGGATATGAAGATATTAAATATCTGATTTAGCCCGCTTTAATGCAGTTTGCCATTTGTTTAGATGAAATTGGCGCTGGTCTTGATTCATATTGGGTTCAAAAGCCCACTCCAGTTGCCATGATGCAGAAATATCTGACATGCTGGAAAATACGCCAGCTTTTAATCCGGCCATGGCTGCTGCACCCCAAGCGGTAGATTCCAGCATTTTAGGACGCAATACCGGCACATTTAACATATCTGCCTGAAACTGCATCAGCATGTCATTGCTACTTGCACCGCCATCGACGCGCAGTTCTTTTAAGGGATGGGTAATATCGGATTGCATGGCCATCAGGACATCGGAGACCTGAAAGGCTATCGATTCCAAAGCTGCACGGGCAATATGGGCTTTATTGGTCCCACGGGACATGCCGCAGAGCAGGGCTCGGGCATCACTGTCCCAATGCGGAGCACCGAGTCCGGTAAAAGCCGGCACCAAAACTACGCCGTCGGTATCTTTTACCTGACAAGCCAGCTGTTCGACTTCACGACTGTTTTGAATAATTCCTAAACCATCACGTAACCATTGCACAATGGCACCCGCCATAAATACACTGCCTTCCAGTGCATAAGTGGTTTTTTCATGACATTGCCAAGCTAAGGTGCTCAAGAGCTTGTTGTGGCTAAATTGCACCTGATGCCCCGTATTGAACAGCATGAAGCAACCCGTGCCATAGGTATTTTTTGCACTACCCACTTCAAAGCAGGACTGGCCAAACAGGGCCGATTGCTGATCGCCCAGAATCCCCATAATTGGGATATTTGCGCCCAATAAACCTGTAGCCGTGTCTGCCATATAGCTATCCGAAGCAATAATTTGCGGCAGAACTGAACGCGGGATATTAAACAGCTGTAGCAATTCTTCATCCCAGGCCTGAGTTTGCAGATTCATCAGCATAGTACGGGAGGCATTGCTGGCTTCAATGACATGTTCTGCACCTTGGGTTAAATTCCACATCAGCCAGCTATCGACTGTTCCAAAAGCCACATGTCCCTGTTGTGCCAGATCACGCAGACCTTCGATATTTTCCAGCAACCAGACCAGTTTTCCGGCACTGAAATAAGGGTCAATCAATAAACCGGTTTTCTGCTGGATTTTATTCTGTAAATTTTTTTGCAGGAGCTGATTACACCATTCAGTTGCACGGCGGTCTTGCCAGACAATTGCAGGGGCAAGCGGTTTGCCCGTGCGCTTATCCCAAACCACGGTGGTTTCACGCTGATTGGTCAGTCCAATGGCTTTGATATCTTTTGCCAGAATACGGGCCGAGGCGAGGGCCTGCTGCACAACTGCAATTTGTGTGGTCCAGATTTCCTGTGCATCCTGTTCTACCCAGCCTGAATGTGGGGTAGAGATATGTATTTCACGCTGAGCTGTTGCTTGAACTTTTCCCTGTTCATTAAAGATGATCGCACGGCTAGAGGTGGTTCCCTGATCGAGTGCAAGTAAATAGCTCATAATTTTTTCTTTTATAGGACTTGAAAAATAAAATATTAACGCAATTATTAAATTAATCGCATCTGTTTGTGTAAATGTTTAAAAAACGCACTGCGGGTTTGAACATTTATGTTATGATTGCGGTCTACTTTGGGGGTGTTTCTGGCTTCGACGCTGGTGATGAAACTCATAGATGCATGTCGAGAGCGCATTTTCTCTCGTAAATCAAATTTGCATTTTAATAGTCGCAAACGACGAATCATACGCTCTAGCTGCCTAAGGGCAGCTTGTCCGCCTCTCCGAATACTTGTGGTTAGAGAGTCCGACTGAAGCGCACGCACACAAGTCCGTATAAAGCCAAGCCTCGGGGCTTTGTACTAAACTTAGAGGATCGCGATTTGTACCCTGTTCGTCGGGTCACAAAGAGTTAAAACAATAGACGATATCTAAGCATGTAGTATTCTCGAGCGTAGTGCTGGCGGACGCGGGTTCAACTCCCGCCACCTCCACCAAATACCCAACAAAACATGGCAAAATATGCCAAGTTTTAAAAGATAAAGGCTTGATTCTAAAGGGATTGAGCCTTTTTTCTTGCCTAAACATAACCAAATATAACTAGCTACAGTGTACATACGCCGTGTACACTGTCTTGTACATTGCAAGATTTATTGAATCCGTTGGTGTACAAGCCATGAAAAGAACAGAAATTAAACGTAGACCGCTATCAGATACCGTACTGGCTAACTTAGAACCTGAATCTAAAGAGTATCGGGAGCTGGACGGTGACGGCTTATATTTTGTAAGTTTTCGGCTTTTTTTGCACTGTTTTTGACTTCATTCTGCACTAAATAATTTACAGTTATTCTGCACTAAAGCAAAATCTAACGTTCTATCCATTATTATAAATAAATATACCCATTCGGTTAATGTACAAAACTACTGAACCGATCTAATACATCCTTATATAGTTGCTCATTCAATTCCCTTGCCTGGAATGAACCAAAGAACAATGCCACTACATTACCGCGGCCAATAGTTTGGTGAGGTTTTGTATCATCTAACAAATATAAATGGCCAATTTCAAGCTGAACTGACTTATCCTGGCAGACTACCTGATCTGTTCCAGCTGTTATGCATAAAGGCATAAAGAAGATCATGCCAGTACTATCCTTATGTTCTGCAATAGGTGATTTCCAACCATAAAGCTGCACGCCATTATAAGGATGAGAAGTCCCTACAATATTCAATGGTTGGCCTAAAATCGGTTTATTCAGCACATCATGAATCTGATCGATTGATTGCATAACACGCTTGGAGATAGAAGCCAATAAAATATAACCTTCTAGGTGCTGAATCATAAACTTCCTCACACTGCACTGGATACACGGGCAAAGCCGTTAGAACCGTTTGTACCTGCAATATAGTTAGCCGGTGTAACGATATTACCAGCCTCATCTGTAGTTAGCAGCGACTGTTCACCCTTACCAGCTTGACCAATATATAAACGTGCATACTGAGTATTGGCGGTATTGTTGGTATAAATGATTGAAATTCGAGAACCTTCACCAGCACCACCACCAAAGCCTTGAGTTGCAATAAGATAACCATCCGCACCATTACCGCCAGCACCACGACCGTTAGAATCGGTTGCAGCGCCAGTATGATTAGCACTTGTTGCATTACCACCCTGACCATTGGTTCGGGTGGCAGACGTATACTCACCAGAAATGGACCATTGACCACCATCACCTGC
This sequence comes from Acinetobacter uliginosus, assembly GCF_044130295.1. Lineage (NCBI taxonomy): Bacteria > Pseudomonadati > Pseudomonadota > Gammaproteobacteria > Moraxellales > Moraxellaceae > Acinetobacter > Acinetobacter uliginosus. The sequence continues at coordinate 17,909 of NZ_JBIQOC010000042.1, forward strand.
AACACCGTTAATATATTGTCCATTACCACCGTCTACACCGCCTGCACCAGCTTTACCACCGCCAGCAGTAAAGATAATGTTAGTGCCATCAATAGATAAATATGTGGCTTCACCATCGATGCCTTTTAATACAGGTGGGTTAGAGTTCGCCACCAGATCTTCATAACGGGATGAGCCACCACCACCGCCTGCACCAATCAATAAGAAGGATTTAGATTCACCCGCTAGAATTGGGAAGACTACAGGCGTTCCTGTATATACATAATCACCATTACCTGCAGATGATGTCAGACCTTCCGTTTGCACAACTGACCAGTTGATATTGCCTGAATAGCCGATTCGGTTTGTGCCGGAACGGTTCCAGACATTCACGTCAATTTTGGCATCTTGACGTGAGATGCTCCATGCTTCATGTCCACCTTCTGGCGTGATTTGGACTGCATAGCGCGTATCCAGAAAGCTAATATTGCTACCGGCTGGTTTTTTAATTTCCCAAGTTTGACCTGGTTTAATGACACCAGCCAGAATGACTTTCGGATACAGAGAAGCGAGGCCATTGGATAAGTTAGAAATCTGTTGCTGTAATGATTCAATTGCATCATAGAGCTGGGTTTGCAGAGCATCATCTGAGGTTTCCTGTTGCTGTTTCAGCTGCTGCAGGCGATCCTCAACAGCAGCACTGAGTGCCAATAAACCTTCTTCAGTTGCAAGGAGGTCATAAAGTTGGGCATTATTATTTGGATCAAGGACTTTGCCATTACGCTCAAGCAAGTTAGCAAGTTCTTCTTGAATCACATTCAGCCAATCAGGAGTTAAATAAGTAGCATCTTGTCCAGGTAAATCTCCATTGTCATGGAAGCCTTTTTTACCTGTTCCATTTACATCTGGACGAGCGTTTACGCTATCAATTCGTTTCATGATAGTTCCTTAAGTTCTTAATGTTTTATTGAGTTCAAATTGGGAGAGCAGATCTGACAGTTTCACAAACTGTTTAGATGATTCTGTATTAAAGATACTGTTTACTACAGCCTCAAGATAAGCTTCTGCAAGTAGTGAAATAGCTTGATTGGATGATGAAGCGTTTGAAATTACTTGAGCAGCTACAACTACAAGTGGAAGTGTTCGCTCTTTGTTTTCTTCATTTTTTACAGCAGTTAAAGCTATTGAAGAAAGATAAGGAGAATCTTTTTCAACAGATGTAAAACATTGAGCAGCAGAGCCATATTCATTCACTTCAACAGCAACGTAATAACGACCATTAGCAGCAGCATAAGCTTTACAGGCTTGCGAAGCAGAATCATACTTAGTTGGATTATCTGGATAAGTCCATAACATTCCTTCTCCAGGTAATGTATATCTAATCTGATTATTAGCAGGATCAAGAACCCAATCAGTAACTCCCGTCAATTCATTAGCTGCATCAATTACAGCTTGCCATTGCTGCATATCAGCATCATGCAGCGACTGTACAATAGCGGCAGTTAAGTCCAAGTTTGCATGACTATCATAATAATCACGCTGATTGGTTTTATAAGCTGTGTAATGAGCAATACCATTTGTATTTACAGTTACACCAGAATTAAGAATCCAGTCCCCCCAAGGCATATCAACCATCCATTCAATGCGTAAATAACCTGGTAAATAGTTTTCGACAAGACAGCTCATATCCGCATTCATCGGATACTGAAGCCTTAAAAAGACCTTATAGCGTAGCTGTTCTGTATTTACTGGTGAGTTGCACGATGCTGTACATAACAAAGGCTTAAATTTCACGAGATCTATTAAAACAACGCCAAAAATAGCTAAAAGCTGCTCTAAATAAGCCCGATTTAATACATTTCGACTGGTACGCACCCAGTTTAAAATCTGTAAACGTTCTTCAAATGTCCGACTGGTATTCAGCGTACATTTCAGCGGCAAGCCATATTCTGCTTCATATTCATTAATCAGTTCAGATGGAATTCCTTCCAAAACACTTAATAGGCGTTTTGCATCTAAATCAGCTTGAGCAAACAGCTTTGCATGAGCATAGACATCTTTTGCCAAGGTTGTATTCGGTGAATTGTCATAACCACCAATAGGCAATAATTGACGCAGTACTGAAGCGTAAAGCTTGGTCGTTTGTTCTAAGGTCATGATGCTGCGCTCACTGTCACAGTGCCTGCACGCAACCAGTATGTGTGCATCCAGTTCACAATGGGTTGAACGTTAGAGTTAGGTGTCAAAACAACATCTTCAACATTCGCTAAAGCCATGATACGTGAAATAAGGACATTAGCCTGATACTCTTCAACTGGTGCAAGTTCAGCAATGTAATTGCGGATCGTGGTTTCAACATCGGTGTAATTCACCCCCGTGCCTTTTACAGTGGCTGTAATATCAATTAATTGCTGTGTCGGTGAATACGCTCGACAATCTGCCCAAAATCCAGCTTCTTCATCCAAAACGACTTGGGCTGAATCAAGCAAGGCTTGAGCTGGTAAGGTTGGCGGATTACCCACTGCAGTAATTGCGACATCCATTGAACCTAGTCCACGACGCTTTTTATAAATATAAATTTTGCCGATGCCAGGAACACTTTTCATAGCCAGTTCAAGGTCAGATTCACGGTCACGCGCCTGGCCAAGCTGTTTGCTTGCAAGCATACGAGCACGCCATGCCTCAAGCTCTTCTTGATCTGAACCACCAGCAATAGAAACTACTTCAGCAGTACCATTTAGGCCTGCAATCGGACTGACCCACATCAATGAAGTGCCAGTAAAGTTCCAAGACGCACCAATCTGATCAGCAGTTACACTGATTTCAGTTGTGATATTCGGCTGAACGACTGTTGTAGAAATGACGCTCCAAAAATGGCCTTTGCCATCTGTGAGTTTTGTCCCGGCTTCAATGGTAATTTCAACGTTAGATTTTGCTTTAACCGTACCTGACGCACGTGTACCGCCCAGACGTGGAACATTGAGTTCTTCAGCATGAATATATAGGTAAGGCTCATCTGCAGTTTGTACAAAAAGCTGACGTTGAATGTAAGTCTGGTGATGATATAGGCCTTCCACAACAGCAGCTGTACCATCAGCACGGATTGAAGCATCTGAATCAGATGTAATGCTTAGTCCGGTCTTGTTGCGGATCTCTTGAACAATAACTTGATGTAGCTTTGAAAAAGTAGGAATGAAATACATGCTTAACCTCCCACTGGTACGAAATAAGAAATTTTTTGGCTTTCACCAGTTAAGCGTGTTATATCAATAACTAAATCAACTCGGCTTCTTTCTGACTGAGATGCACTCACAACGATAGAGTCAAAGCGATCGGGAACTAAATCTTCAAGTGCTTCTTCTGCATATTGTTTAGCCAATACAACATTTCGGCTGAGGTCCTTAGATTGCTTTAAGGTATATAAACGGCTGCCTAAATATGGATTCGCCCAATACTTACCACGGTGAATGCCAAGACGTTGGCAGACACACTGCACATCATCATTGCTGAACGCAGCATCAAGACTGAGCAGCACATAATCTTTCGTTTCTAAATTGATATTCGCCATGTGATCACCTACATTTGCTGGCTTGGCTGAGGTGTATTGCCATTGGTATGGCCGTTATAAATTTCACGCATGTCCTGCATAGAACTTTTCTTATCAATGACATCTTCAGTGGCTTGAACTTTGCCATTGACGAATAAATCACCCTCAATATGCGTACCGTCTTCTTTCAACCAAACGGAATGTCCAAACTGGTCATAAACGCAGGTTTCACCTTCCTTAACATCAACAACAATTGCACCGCCTGAAGTGGCAATAACGATTGATTTGGAGGTTTTTCCCTGCAGAGGAATCACGACTACACGTGCATCTTTAGGCACAAATGAGCTAAACCCGACCTGCTGAAACAGCTCTACCTCATCCAATACTTCATCTGCAAAACCAGTAAACTGCAGCATTTTTGATCCACCACGTGCCACAATGCCCAGGAAACTCTGTCTAATTTGTCCCAGGCCTTTTTGTATTTGACGCTGAACAGCTTCAATCATTTCTTTTCTTCCTTATCTGGCTTGGCCGTTTTGGTCTTCTTGGATTTTTTCGATGTGGACTTTTGAGGGTCTTTATAAAGCAGCGGTTGTGCCCAATCGCCTTGACGGTGCAATTTAAGAGAAGTCTTTTTGCCATTGCTTCTGGACAGGGTAAGCGTTCGTCCAACTACAGCCCATTTTGCTGTAGCACGACTTAAACGGTTGGTCTCAAAATTGACATACCAACCTGTTGACCAGACTTTGCCATTAAGCGTCCAGTCTGGCACTGTTGCAAGCATGGAATAGGCTTGAAGATTATTGTCTTTTATAATTTTTTCTAACGCTGCATCAGCTTCAGTCTTAGTTTCGACATCACTTAAAGAAACGATTTTTAAACGCTTATGGTTAAGCTGTGTCTCAGCAGATCCACTTGCTAAAATATGTTGGCCTTTCGCATCCTGGCTTAAAATTTTAATGTCAGTAAATACATTAGAAACATCTTCGGTATAACGTGCATCAAGTACATTATTTGCATCGCTGTATCTGATTAATTGCAGACTGGTTTGAGCCTGATACGCATTTTTGAAAGGATCACCGATAACCAGAGTTCCATCCGGTTCAAGCCAAACATGCTGACCCGTCACTTGAGCAGCTTTTACAATGGAATCCCAAAGCGATTCGCCAGGCTCAACAGAGATTTTATTTTTTAGCCAGGCATTGTTTTGAATTTTAAAATTATTGAATAAAGGTCCCATGTCACCAGAAAGAACAAATTTATTAATGAGTTCTTCAAGATTCATTTGACGACCATTAAAGATAGGCACTGAACAATCAATCAGCTGACCTACCAGATCACGACCAGAAATTTTAAGCGCATAGCCAGAACGATCACAGCCTTCATCTATAGCATCAGCAGTACTGGTCAGAAGGAGTTCATTACCATAATAAGCTTGGACCTTGGCACCCGCTTTTACTGAGGCCGGTAGTTCTAAGTCATCATCACTGAATAGGCTAAAACTCCATTGTTCTGCCGGAGTATCTATGGCTGAATCAATAGATGCATCATCCCAGGTATTGATTTCAAAACCGCCAATGATCAAACGAATCACCTTATCCTGATTATCGAGCATAGACAGTAATCTCCATGCCAGGCTGTAACACAGCAGGGTTGACCAAATCAGGATTTAAGCGACGAATTTCATGGGCACGCTCCATATCTTCATATAAAAAATGTGCTAACCAATGTAGCGTACAAGGCACTTGAATACGTGCAGTTGTAATTGGGGGGTGAACTTCAATCAGTTCTTGAATCTGTAAATGAATCTGGTCGGCAATTTCTTTATAAACTTGAATCTGGCTAACAGCATCAATACCTAAAGAGACCTGTTCTCTTTCAATATTAATAACCTGTTGCAAGGTTTGACGGTTTTGTTGACGAATGACTGCAAGTTCAACTGGGGTAAAACTCGTTTCTTGATTTTGTGCCATTTCATTGCGAACAGTTGCAACGACGCTTTGTGAAATTGCAACGACAGATGCAACTTGTGTAGCACGCCATAATTGCTTTAATTCAACAGGTTGATTTTGAGCATCATCAGTATCAAATAGCTTATCAAATCGCTGAATACGCTTAATCACATCGCGCCATTTTGAAACGGCTGAAATGCTCATATCAAAAGTGACAAGACCAGTAATGTCATCAATTAAGCCAGTCGCCCAAGTTTCTGGAGACAAGATATTTTCTATAGCATTTTTGGCAATACCCATAACATTACGAACTGTTTGTAAGCCGGTTCGAATTTTATTAATGACATTAAAAAAGGCATTCTTATCATTCAGTTTTAACTTTTCTAACGATTTCTTAAGTGCAGCTGCAGGGTTAGCAATAATGTAAGTCGGCTGAATAAAACTTTGGGTTTTTAATGGAATAAAGCGTTTAGTTTTTTGACTTTTTGCAATAACAAAATCAATTGAAAATGAACAAGCATCATAATTATCAACATCGTGATTAACATTATGATTTGTGACTTGAGCATAGCAAATACCAAAAATTGGATGGATGAGTTCACCAGGACCATTTTCTTGTAGAGCTGCTAAAAGTGCATTTAGCCAGGTTAAATAGTCTTCACCCGCATAGATTGCCTGGATAGAGATCCGACGAGGCTCGTTACCCATATCTTCCACTGATGCAGCGTTAGAATAGGGGGCTTGATGTGTAGCAATAGTTTTAGACCAAGAATCGCTAACCGTCGTACATTCGAACTGTACTCCGCGAAAACTTGCATCATGTAAATCTGTAGCCCAACCCATAAAAAACCCCACTTATTGTGAGGTTATTTTTATCGATTCATCAGTATTTTAAGTGTGGAAACACTTCCTTATTTCCTCATCAAATAAGCGGGTGGTGCACCATGCCGTTTCTCTTCATTTGCTGAATTTGAAGACATGGATTGCATGAGTGGACTGCCTGGGAAATTAATGACAGGTTTATTCTGGCTGGTAACATTGATCAATGTTTTGATGCTGCCAATTAACTCTTTGCTGTACTGGTTATTTGTTTGTTGCTCAGCAATCATTTGATCATACTTTGCTTGTGCATCTAATGCAGCTTTAGCATTATCGTTGCCAAAAAGAGCAAGTGTTTTAGTGATGTTTTCTCCCATCCAGTCATCGAATTTTTGGCCCGTTTCAGTGGTCATATATGCACCACGAATACCTGTTCCTATGCCATAACCAACACCACCAGCAATAGCAACCTGTCCAGCAGTACTCATAGCACCTGCTGTAAGTAAACCACCACCAGCTCTTGCAGCCGATGCAGCACCGCCAATGACTTTACCTGCACCACCTTTACCACCACCTAAAACAGTACCTACAGCTCCTGCTGCTGCCACGGCAGCCAATGCAACAGAAGCCTTATATGCATTAGCAGCCAACTCCTCATGCTTTTGTGCCCAATCTGTAATATTTTCTTTTACCTTCCCAAGCGTTTCAGATACTGAATCATAAGCTTTCGATTGAGCAAATAAGCCTTCTTGATCTGCAGCTTGATCTTTAGCCCATTCAGTCTGTTTAATCATGCTTAGGTCGGAATCAACAGTACCTGCAGCATTACCAATTTCTTTTTCCAGGGCAACTGTCTTATCCTTATTATAGACAGCCGCCATTGCCGCCAATAAAGCCTGACGATCTGCCAAAAATTGTCCTAACTCGCTGCCCATGGCAATGTTGCTCATATCTTCAAGTTTGGCTTTGCGTTCTTCATCAGTTTTTGCTGCATTCGCTTCTTTTTGCAGTTTGGTATATTGAGCATTACCCTGTAATTGACGTTCAAGCAACTTTACGAAAGCTTCAACACCGTATACACCCTGTTCACGCTGCTGGGTGGAATAAGTGGCCCAATCAAATTCCTGACTAACGACTTGTCCTTTTTTATTCTTGACAGCTTTTGTCGGTAGACCATCTGTATTGCTAACCTTATCAGCCAAGGTGTCAGCCAATTCACGGCTGGATAATTTTTGAAGCAGGTTTACCACGTTATTACCAGCTTCAGAACTATCAGCAGCAGTGCTTTTTGCAGTCTGGTTTAAAGCCAACAGTTTTACTAGACCTTCATCACCTGAATACCCAAATGATTTTGCCATTGCCATTTGTCCAGGTAAAAATTTAGCCAAGTCTTTATATTCAAAACTTCCGACTTGACCTGCACGCATGGATCTATCCTGAGCAAGATCAAGATTTTTAACACCAAAATTTTGCATGGCAATGGTCATCTTTGCCGCATCAACAGTATCAGCACCTGCAGCAAAAGCCGTTTTTGAAGAAGACAAAAGGGCAGAGGAAACATTGGATTCATCATACTTGCCGGATGCAATCAGCTCATTTAATGCAGCAGCAACATCTTCTCTTTTCCCACCGCCATTGCGTACAGCATTTTTTACAAACCCCTCAAAAGTTGAGGTTTTAGCAAGACGTTGTTCTGCTGTTAATCCCTGGCCACCAGTAGCGGTTGCAGTGATATACGTCATTTGCTGTGCATAATCACGTGGTTTTTGTAACGCACTGGAAACAACAGCACCACCAGCTACAGCAGCACCGCCGAGCGCAACACCTTTTTGCCAGAATGAAACGGTTTGCTGGGCTTCTTGCTTGGTTTGCCGACTCGACTGCGCAACCTGTTTCATCCAGTTCGCCATTTGCTGAGCACTAGATTGCTGTTGTTTCAACTGTTGGCTTTGCAACTTAGTCTGAATTGATTGCTGGCGAAGCACCCCTTCAAGCATCCGGTTGGTGCGTAATAAATTTTCACCTGCGCGTGCCGTATTGACAGTGGCTTGAGTTCCAGCTTTCGCTGTTTGTACAAACTTGGCATTAGCGGAACCGATCTGTGTCCATTGCTGATTAATTTTAGTTGTCGCTTGAATTTGCTGATCGGAAATTTTTTTCATTTCCTGACCCGCATTGCCTTTAATCTGCAGCGTTAACGAGACCGTAGTATTTTTTCCGCTCATAGTTTATGCCTTTGGTTTTGAATGCTTGCGAACAGTTGAAACATAGGTGGTATTGCCAGATGATTTAGGCACGTTAGATTGTTGTGGAACAGCGTTAGATTCACGAGGTTTATTCTGATGAGTATTGTCTAGCCGCTCATCACTAAGTAGTGCCATGGCCAAATGTAGAGGCATATTTTTGGCCTCTACATAAGGTATGCCTATAACGAAAAGGGCACGAATTAACCGTGCCCTAAGTTTTAGCTCTCGGCTTGTTCCTTTGCTTCAAGCTCTTCTTTTTTTCTATTCAAATAGTCCAGGTTGGACTTAGACGAATGCCCAAGCATGTCATAAGTAATCTCATGCTCTTGGCCGTCCTTATCGACCATTTTAGTCATGGCAACCAGATCACCAATGCCAATATATTGCCCTGGCAATAGCTTCGCTTGAGCATCATAGTATTCAATTGCCGTAAGCTGTTTCATGACAATTTGCTTACTTTCAATTGTAGTTTGACCCACCAACTTTTTTAATGCGACAGGCAAGGTGCCTTCAATTTTGAGCTGATCCATTACATGCTCTCCTTAAGCATATCGAGAGCAAACATAGACAGGTTACGACGGGTTTCACCTTCAACACTGTAAGACTCGCTGACTTCACTTGTAGAACAGTCGATGTAAGTTTCACGGAATCCACCAGTAGGGGACTCAATAGAGATACGGGCATCTACGATATTGTCCCAATCCACGGTGTCTTTGCCATCAGGAATGATCACTGCAGCATTTAAAGTGTATGATTTAACGCCGCTAGTACGATACTTATTACGACGTTCACGGTTCATTGTGGGTACTGGACGACGGCCTGTTTGTTTTTGTGTTTCACATGAGGCGCAGTCATATTCTTTGCCATCCACAATCAGGACGATTGATCCAACAGCTTCTTCAGCCATTTTTAAAGCCTCTTATTAAAGATGACTTACTTTTACAGATATTTAAATATTTTTAATGAGGAAGTAATTCCATAAAATTAGGTATATTCAATACTCATATTTGATAATGATGGGGTGTAACGTGATAATGAATAGAAATTTACAACAAGAGATTCTAATTCAAGCTGCTGAAGCTTACCCACTAGCAATGAGTGATGAAAGTTTAGAAGAATTGCGACGAAACTTTGGTGATGAAAAATTAGTAAGAGAATTAAAATATTTAGAAGAAAGTAAACTTCTTCATCATGAATCTATCATTATCGGTATTGATAACAATATAAGTTTTGGAATCATAAAAATTACAAATAAAGGGCTAGATTTCATTCAAAGTGATGGGGGTATTTCCGCAATTTTGAATGTAGTAACAGTAAGATTTGAATCAGATACATTAACGGCTTTGATAGCTACAAGAATTAATGAATCTGATTTACCAGAAGATGATAGAAATAAACTTGTTGAAGCAGTAAAAGAACTTCCATCTGATGGAATAAAGCATTTAATGACTAAAGTGCTAGATAAGGGTGTTGAAAATATTCCTAATTTAGTCCGTATTATTTCAGATACTTTAAATAATATTCCATCTTAAAAAAAGCCACCGCAAAGGTGGCTTTTTACAATTTACTGCTTAGTAAACATTCAACGTTGTAGCAACAACATGCATACCCCGCACCCAGTCGGCAGGAATAGAAGCATTAACGCGGTAGCGATCCGTTAAATCTTCTTCCACTGTCAATTGGTCAGCTGTTTCCTGAACATTCTGTAGAATTTCAGCATGATCCAGCTTTAATGCTTCGGCCAGGAAGATTGAACGCAAGTTACGACGCTGGGCTGCTGTATTTTTACGACGACGCTCTTTAGAAGCAGCTGTACGCATGACTTTACGCACGTAATCAATTGTTAAAGCACCATTAATGTCCAGCATTAAATCATCAGCTAAACCGGTATCTGGATTTTTCCGATAGGTTGACACTGCACGAACAATTTCAGGTTTACCATCAGCACCAGTGGCAATCACACAAACACCTGCTTTAAAGGCGCGTTCCTGACGTTCAAAAGTGAGTTTGTAACGGTCTTCAACTGGCTCAACCCCACCCAAATTTACCCCATTGAATGGTACAGCCGGATCGTTAGAGTCAGCCAATGCAGCAGCCATTGCTCCAGCAATTTCAGCCTCTTGACCTGTGGCACCATGATAACAGGCAACAACAATTCGATAGCTTGTTTCAATTGGAGCCTGGGCAGCAAATGCGGTTGCTGCATCAATATCTGTAAAAGGAATAACCAAAATAGCCGGACGTTGTTCAATTGCATCACTGACAAAGTGTAAATGGTCAGTCCATGCCATGGTCTGATCACCTACAGTCGGTGCGCTATTTAAGGCAATAATGGTATGACCCAAAGGTGAAATGATGTCTAAGGTTTCATCTACATCAATAAATGGCACTTGAGGATCTGTATTATCCACTGCCAAAGTAATTGCATAGGCATCAACCAAACGATTCGTTTTAACAGCAGCTTTAATCATCTTGCCGACTTTACTGTTGGCAACAATCTTATCTGCTGCATCAGCTTCATCATAAATCGCAACAGGCTGAGTCATTATTTTTGCATCGTCGGTTACAAATAAAACTTTATGTTCATTTGATGGAAGACCGGCACGCTGCGTATTGATATTTACGTCAGTATAAATACCTGGTGTTTTAATACCTGCTTGAACTGGCGGCATATTTATTATTCCTTCAGATTGACTAAATCACTTTCATCAACATGCGTATCATTAGGCTGAAAGTAATAATCAAAATTAACTTTATGGATTTCAGATTCAGTTGCCGCTTCTTCACGGTCCCGACCTGAAGCAGTAATGGTGTATTGCGTCGTGAATTCTTGAGACAACACACTGATTGATTGGCTACGAGTTTTTGTATTGAAAATGGTTTTAGTTTTGCCGAGTTCTAAAGGATTCAGTCCTTTTACACCTTCAGATGACAAATTATTCCCGATCAAAAGGTTTTGAACCTGATGAAGCATGGCAAAGGTGCCAATGTCTGAACCTGCACCATGACGTCGAGCTTCTTCATTTCTAACGGATTGAGCACCCACCAGAACCACAAAAGTAATCGGATATTCAGTCTTGTTATGACTGCTTTTTTTAGGTGTTCCAGAGCCTACGAAAGCCACCCAGATAGCAGGGAAGTGATTCACGATAGTGGAGATATCGTCATCAAATTCACCGCCATAGGTTTTAATTTCTCGAATCCAATCCCATGCTCTGCTCTGAACCTGTTTTGCCAGCACATCTTTAATGGCTTGCTCAATGGTGCCTAAATCCAGATTCACCATCCACGACCTCCGAAGTCATGCCGTCCAATGTTCATCACCACGCTATTATTTGAAGTTTTTACTGGAGTGCTTTCACCAACAGGTGAACCACCTAAAGCAAGCGTTCCTTTTGAAATTTCTTTCAAGGATTTAACCGCATTTTCATAACGGGTTTTAATGGGATCATTATCTGACATTACCCCGGTGCAGGCATGGTAGCGTGCCATGTGGCACGCTAAGGACTTAAGAAATGGCGGCACAGTTTGCAACGGCAGGGAATAACGAGCAGCAATATAACCTTCGATTTCACTGTTTGCTTCATCCATCGCAGCATTCAGTTTGTCCATGTTAATTACGTCTTGATAAGGCTTTTCATTGTCCGTAAGGCCAATGAGTTCACGCTCACCAAATTTTTCCGTCATTGCTTCAAGCGTTGCAAACATGGCCGTACTCCTTATGCTTCAGTACCATCAGAGCCGTAGGCCAGCTGCCAGTGACCATACCCAGCTTCACCACGGGCTTCTGCACCAAATTTGAATTCACCTTCCATGAAGACTGCATCAGATTCAGCGGTGGTTTGCTGAACAAAATTAGGCTTTTTACGTGGTTGATAAATGAATGGCTTAAGCGGTTTAGAGGTATCTAACAAGAACCATGCATTTGGGTCTGTTAAACGGCCAGATACTTTTACTTTTGCTGTACCTTTGTAAGGGTTTGGCTTGCCATCTTCGAGTTGCGTCACCGTCATTAATGCATTGGCGATGTCTTCTAGTGCGGGTGGCACCAGTAAGATGTTTGGACGTACATTGAGTGGGCGGCCTTCTTCATCCTTTAAAGACTGCATTTGAGTACGTGCAGCACCATATGAAGCTTGAGCTTTGGCAAAAGTTTCAATTGAAAGTTTTTTAGTGCCTTTGTTGGATGCAGCTGACTTTCCGTTGGGATGGTTGGTTGCAAAGAATGCTTTACCGTCATAGCATTTTTTCGTAAAACCGCCATTAACTGCACCATAGACTAATTCGTCTGGCCACTGCTTTGCTGCATAACCTGCACCTTCAGCTTGAGCTTTATAAATGCCAAGTTGATCATCTTCAAGGTCATCACGACTTACAGCAATGGTAGTTTCGTATGGCTTATTCACAATTACATAATTATATTCAGACAGCTTCTTGACTTGCTTTTTACCAACCCATTCTTTCATGCCTGGGAAATTAGCTAACCAGGTATAGTCATTCGCTTTGGTTGTACTTGGAACTTCTGTAGCAATTTCAGGCCATTCTGCTTCACCAGCAGAGAAAGCGTTTGTGAATGCCGAGTTAAGGCTGACAAATAAGCCTGCAATTGTTGCACCATTAATTTTCATGCTACCCATACCCCTTCAGTAGTTACTTCTAAAACCACACCACATTCTGATTTTGTGTTTGTGGCTGATGTTTTGCAGACCGTTGAAGCATCATGGATATAACACTTCTTACCAATTAAGGTTTGATCTACCGCATCTGCACTTGAGTTATCCAATAAAAATGCAGCATGTGTACGCACTAAAACAGATACATCACCATCTGCACCACCAGTGTTATCAATGGTTTGGTCTGCAATTCCTAAATAAGTTAGACCCGTTGCAGTTTTACCTTCTTCAGCAAAACCGGTTGATCCTGCCACGACGATGAAACCAGCATGAACAATGGCATTGGCTTTCAACTTGACAGAAATAAGACCCAAATCACGACGTGGGGTTTGGCGGTCTGATCCGCTTAAAATACTGCTCATGCATTTGCTCCTGGTAATTCAACACCCATTAAATTAGGTTTGTTGGTAAGTGCAACACTATGCAGTCCGATAACTGCACCGGTTTTGTTGTAAAAGAGCACTGGAGAGATGTATTTGTATTCATCCGAAGCGATAAAGTTTTTCGCTTTATCGGTCCATTCAAATTGAGTACTACATATTCCGACTCCTTCCACATAGACAAAACCATTGGGTTTTAACCATCCAGCAGCAGGAGCAGGCTCACCAGTTTCAATTGCTTTTAAAGTGGCATGCTCATAATCAATGACCATGTCAATGTGTCGTTGATTCAGTACAGCGACAATTTCACGACCACGCTCCGGAGTTAAAATCCATGCCGGTGCATCAAAGGGACGACCATCAATGCCACTGAATTCACCCTCGGGTATAGGCACGCGCCCACATGGCACAGGCCTGGATAAACTCAACCGTCATATCCTTGTTATAGCCCAGGTAATAACAGTTCTGACCACCAGCACTACGATCACTGGCACATTCTAAAGCTGCATCGGCAGCTTCAGCCCAGGTCAAACCAATCCGTCGAGATTTCTCAGCCACTTTGAGCGGATTTTTATTGGCAATCCATTCCTGTTGATAAGGCAGTAGTACTGCCGGTACTGAACTATCAAAATCAGGCTGTAATAAATCTAACGGTTTGTTTTCGGTCATTTTTGCACAATACCTAAAATTTGGGCACGAATAGAAGCTGCTGTTTCAGCAGACAAGCCACCTTTTTTAACGATACTTTCAACCGCTTGAGCTGCTTTCTCGGCACGGTCACGGACGTCCAGCATCCATTTTTTCTGGTTCACAGAGGCTTTGGTAATTTCTGCAATACCTTTACCGCATTTGGCAATCAGTGCTAGACGGTCAGCCGGATCAGCATCAGGATCATTGGATTCTTGCAGTGCAATCAGCGCATTGAACAGCTCGGTCTGAATCAGTGATAGCACTGCCTGTGAACGTACATCGCCATCATCAGGTGCGGCATCTGCAATCAAAATCGCTGCTTGAGTACTGGCTTGCACGGCAGCAAGCTTCTGTTCAAGCTTTTGTCCATAACGGTGTACGCTAGACTTACTAATGCTGTAGCCACGTTCCATCAAGATTTCAGCAATCTCGACATAGCCACAAAAGCCTTTATCTTTGAACCAGGTATCCAGCCAAAACTTATCATCAGGATTGAGCTGATCAATTGCAGATTGCTTCGCCATTTATGCACCTCCCCAGTACTTCGCTGGGCGTGCAATCCCGGCAGGGCAATTCACGGTATATTCCACTACATCAATCCCGTTAGAATTAAGGACAGAGTGCCAATGTCCATCCGGTTGCCGTTCAATATCAACCAGTTCTTTATTTTCTAAATATGCCAACTGGGCATGTAATTCATTGGCTGTGGCATCTGGATAAATAGCTTGCACGACTGTTAGAACAAGTACATCCATAACCTACAAAGGCCTGAAGAACGTGACGGCCGCTATTCAACATGGAAATCAACTGGTCAATAAACCAGGACACGGTAGTTCGCCAGCCAGACCAGATCTGTTTAATTTCATCTTGAGTTTCTAAGTATTCTTTAACTATGAATTCAAGCACAGCTTCCTTCTTGGCAACCCCTTTAAGAACACCCTCATTCTCAACCGCCTGCATATATTTAGCTGTTGTTTGCAACATGTCATAGACTGCTAAAGCCGTCAGTTTTGAATTGCTATAAGTTTTTTGGGTGGCAATAATCCCAGCCTCAATCGTCTCGCTGATGTGCCCGTAATTTTTCAGAACATAGTCGGCAAGGCTGATGATGGCGCTTTTTGAAAAAATGACTTTTGACATGTTGGATTCTCTTTTTAAATCGTTGTATTGGGCTGCTGATCCAGTCATATGCATCCATCAGGGTATAGACCAGAACAGCGGAAAAATTCTTTCGCACAAATATTTTTAAGGTCATAGCTTGGTTGCTGTACTTTGATTGATATAGCGTCCGACCATGCCGCAGAAAGCAATCCAGGCAATCACATAGAAACGGATATGTTCTGGGAGTACTGCAAGCAGTTCTGGTGGAAGCGGGGTAACAGCAAAGAACATCACCAAGCCAAAACACCAGTTACTGAGCCATTTCCAGCTGTCACGCCAGTTGTGGACAATGAAGCTTTTATCCACAAAACCTAATGCAGCTAAACTTTGTTGTTCCTTCTTGAAGGTTTCAAAGTTATTTTTTGAAACTTCAAGCTGACGTTCCAATTCCAGGATTTTCTGATTTTTTTCTGTATTGCGTTTGGTTGCGTCATGCAATAAACGGTTTTTTTCGCTCAGTGTGAATGCCTGTTGATCCAGCTGACTTTCTAAACTTGAAATAGATAAACGCAGCTTTTGAATCTTTTCTGACTCATCTGCATTCACCAGGGCTTGCAGGTCTTTTTGGCCCTCTTCATAACCTTTGCGGTAATCAGTCTTGCCAAGAATTTCCAACTTAAATTTAATGCCTTCTTCAATACGCTGTTGGATCAAGGAATGCGGAATCTTTGATTTTTTATGAGTCATTTGTAGCTTCCCCAAGGTAGTTGAAAATGTGGACCATCTTTAAATGTTTTCCAGTCGCCACCCCATTCAATAGGAACGTTCAGTTCTTTTGCGGCTTGTTTAACGGCATCGGCAATTTTGTAATACAGAGGCCAACACTTTCATAACTGTTTGCTCTAAGCGGTCTGTATTGCCAACATATTTACCGCGTAGGGCCAGTGACAGACTTGGCCTGGCATATCCCAACTCTTCAGCAACTTTTTGAATGCTTCCGAGCTGTTCTATGCGCTGTTCAACCAGTACGATCCATTCCGGTTTAGCTGAAGTTCGAGACATAAGCGATTACTCCAATGAGCACCACAATGATGAACATTAAAATGCCAATCACATTGCGGCTGCGGTATTTGGTGTTATAAAGATCGCGTTCAAAGTTTTCAGCTAAAGCCTTGAACTCATTGCGTTCTGTGAATAAACGAATTCGGTCTTGCTTAACAAAAGCATGTAACTCTGGATCAATATGGGCTTGGTTATTCATCATTAATTTCCTCTTGGTTGAGCAACAGCGTCCCATGCTTCAGTTCTTCTTCGAGTTCTGGGCGTTCTGTGTACATCAAGGTATTTGTGTTTGGGTCAAAAACTTGTTTTGCACGTTGGATCTGTGGGGGAATAGGCCCCGTATTCATATGTGGCAGAAGAAGATATTTGGCTTTACGTACTGCATGGTGAGCTGCGCGTGCAACTTTCAAATACCCTGCATGGAACAAAAAACGTAAATAACTATCTGCTGTTTCTACTGAAACTGCTTGTTCGTCTGTACTCGACAAAGCTGCAAGTTCATGTGCATTGACGGGCTGCTTGGTAATACGCAAGGTATTCCACATCGCCTTATTCACAGTTGCCTTTTTACCCAGTAAATTTCCCTTTCGATCAACTGAAGGGGCGTTATAACCATAATCTTCAACCAACTGGAAAAAGATCAGATCAATTTTTTTACTCATATTTGGCAGCTTTTCACGTCTTACTTCAGCAATGATTCCTGCATTTTTTAAACCCGTGATAAAGTCACGAGCACTGTCATATTTCATTTGACCTAATTCAGCGACCTGCTGAATCGTGAATTCATTACGATGCTTACGAATGGCAGCCCAAACCCGTTGACGCGGTGATTGGTAAGGTTGTCCTGCATCCATAAGATTTTTCCCCTGTGTCAAAATTGACGAATTTGTACCAACTTGCATTTACAACAATCCTTAGAAACTACGTGGTTTAGGGCTTTCGCCAGTAACAAAGCCTTCGGGCAACAATGTTTTTAAGGTTTTTAGACTGATGTGTTTAACCCCATTTTCGAGTGCTGTTTCATTCAGCATTTCCAGATTAGTTGATACCCGACGGGTTGAACCACGTACTGAACTCAAGAGCTGTTCAAGTACAGGATCTTCAATCTCCAGTTTCGGTGCATAAATACTGCATAGCAGTTTGGTGTCAGACAGATCGGCTGGCAGGGCAGGCACCCAGTTCAAGATACGGCCGTGAAAGCGTTCCCATTTCTCCAGCTTACGCGCCAGCATTTCTTCACCAATAATCAAGAACGTCCCTTGGCTGGCTTCATAAAGGTCACGTACAATTTCAACCTTGTTACCAACAACAAGATGGTCAAATTCATCAATGATGAGAGGACGGCCAGACTTCGCCAGTTCACTACTCGCCAGTTCCATCATTTCAGACAAAGTTGCTGGATAAGGAATACTCATCTCACGCAGCAAAGCCTGTAAAAAAGCCTTTTTCGTGTAAGTGCTTTTGACTTGTACATAAAAAGCATTGGTTTTGGTTGCCACAAAATTGGCAGAGGTAGACTTGCCAAAGCCGCTTGGTCCGTAGTATGCCGAAATACCAGGCAACAGCGGATTGCGCTCCAAGGTACGTTTTACAGCGGTATAGCACTGTGAAATATTACGGATTTGAGCGATCCCCGATGGAGCATTCATCTCCATTGCATTGACATTTGAGTTCATATAAATCACCATTAAATTGTTGTTAAGTGGTTCTTAAGGTGGTGCTGTAACACCGCTTTATCCCTGACGCTGGGCTAAATAGCTTTTTAGTTCAGCGTCTTCCTCTTCAAGTTCTCCAAACTTTTTAGAGGTCTGGAAAAATTCCCAGAAAGTTTTGTCTGCTTCGTTCAACTCCTCATTACGGCTATATTTTTGGTCTAAACGAATCCATCTCTGAATTTTGCTTTCAGTCATAGATGGCATCTCATCGTTCACTGTTTTCAATGCACTGGCTTCTTTAAAATAAATCACGCCATCTTTTGGCTTAGAAACTGGTAAAGCATTCAGCTCAGCCATCAATTCAGCATGTTGGTTTTGGTTAAATGGAATAACGGTTTGATTCTCGATATGCTCAATAACCAACTGTGGATTAACTTCCTGCAAGACTTCATCCTGCTTCACAGCCAGGCGGCGTAAACGTCCGTCAGCACGACGCTGGCGAGCTTGTTCAACCTTGGTCATTGGGAAGTAACTGCGTTTATTGGCATTCCAGAATGCATAACAGATCAGTCGGCCATCTTCATCACGCACCGTAATACGGTCAGCATTGTGGATGTCATAACCAACACAAACTGTATCCCCATGGTATTCAGCAAGTTCCTGGCTAAAGTAGCGGTTCCCGAACAGTTCAATCTCACCACGACGTACCTTGCGTTCTTCATAAGGACGGAACAGATCCTCTGCGTCCCAGTCTTCAACACAGTCAATTGGCGCACCCATTTCTAACGCTTCATTCCAGGCCTCTAACGGACTCAAATGACGTTTCTTTAAAGTGACCGGGTCAGTAATACGTTTCAGACTGCTATGCGGTTTGTTGTTGTAGTTATTGACTACTTCAGCCGCATAATTCAGAAAGTCAGCCCAGCTCATTAGCCCCTTGGAAACACCAATCTGTTTGATTTCGCTACGAGTGAGCTTGAACATCTTGTTGCTGGCTTCAGCATCCATGTCTTTACCAATGTATGAAGGTAAATTTTTGGCAGCTTTTACCCACAAAGTCTGGTGACTACGTTCAATCAAACCTTTGGCCTGGGAGTTATAGGGCAGGGCATGACTCATTTCCGTATTTAAACGAGCCATCACGCCACGGCCTTTTGCTCCCATCATTTGGTTCTTATAACCAGAACCGTTGTCCACATAAAAAATGGCAGGGATACCGCATTCACAGGCACTCATACGTACCGCATCCAGTACTGCCCAACCACTTTCTGCCAGGTCAATAGACCAGCCAACCAGACGACGTGTAGCCACATCAATAATGGATGTAATTTCAGGGCGGAAAGGTTTTCCATGCATAGGATGAGCAACTTCTGCATCAAAGCAGTGACCATCAGCGGTATAGACATCTGTAGGTAAAAGCTGCTCGGTATCACGACGGATAAAAGGCTGTAAATTTTTTAACTCACGGTTGCCCATACGACCGCGCTGTGCCTCGACATTGCCCATTTTTTCTTTAATAAAACGGTATGCCTGGTTATAGGTAGGACAAGGCACATCGGCTTTTAAATAGTTTGGAAGTAATTCCAACACAGCAGCCAATGTCGGTTTTTGCGGTTGTGCCCAAAGCTTAAGTAAGTCCATTGCCCAGACTGGAATATCCGAACGACGGGCTTTAGGTGCCAACATACTAATAACATTGATTTTATGTTGTTCAGCTTCTTCTACTGATTTAACCCAGTCGAAAACACTACGACGTGAAACAGTGCGTCCTTCACCTGCTTTGGCATTAGCTTTTTGCACAGCAAGCTGCATTTCTTCAGGTAATAAAAGTGCTTCTGCATCTGCAATAAATTGCTCGATTGCCGGTGTCTTCTTAGTACCTTGTTTGATCTGCTGCTGAATGTAGCGCACGACAAATAAACGGTTTTCAGCCACTTCTCGTTGCCAGTTGAACAGCTCAGCAACGTTTTGAGTTACTGGTGCAGTAGTTTCAACCACTGCTAGTTCTTGAACAGATTCATCCTTAGCCTTTGAAATGAGAACTAAATTATGAATCTGGTTCATAAAATTACTCGGCGGTGCATACTCTTTGCGAACTCCACCTATGCCTCGGGACGAAACTTCTTTATACTCCCAACTGTTGCGTAATAAGTACTTATCTAGTCCTTTGCGAGTTTTAGGTAAGCCACTTAAATTCAGCTCAAGCAATTCAGCAACGCTGTAGTGTGTCTTCATACTTCACCTGCCGAATTGATCTTGTTGCAACGTGGGTAAATACGTTTGTTATCTTTAGTCCAACGATCTGGGAAAAGCACATGAACTGGCATTCCCAGAAAATTGGCGATAGCGATTTCTCCGCTTTTGCTTGGTTTATCCAAGGCATTGCGGACCGTTTGGGCAGGCATGCCGTATGAAGTTGCAATTGAAGTTAAGGTATGACCTTGACGCTCAATTTCAGCTTTAATTGCATGTCTGTCCCAAACTTTTTCAGTGGGCATTTGCATTGTTCCCATGAAAAACCTCCCTGCCATTTGGCATTTTTTTTACCCGTTAGATTGGGCGTTTGCCCTTTCTAACGCTAGATTAAGTTCTTAAAAGAGAACTGTCAATAGTTCCTAATTGAATTTAGGAACTATTTTTTAGTTCTTTTTTAAATGTTAATTAAAACAGTGGCTTATAAATTAAGTACACAAAAGGACAGATCAGGCATGAGTTCTCAATTCGGAAAAAATAATTCGGAACTAAATAATCCATTAAAAGAACGAATAAAATTGTTAATGACAGCTGAGGAACTTGAGAAACCTTATAGCTTTGCTACGCGTGTTGGTTTATCCAAGGGAACATTCACGGGTATATGGGTAGAAGGTCGTACTTCATTGCAGAAAAAGACCATCGATAAGATTGCTGAAGCAACTGGTGCAAACCAGATATGGCTAATGACAGGAGCAGGAGAACCCTTTCAACAAGAACGAGCTTCGCAAAAGATTGAGCAGAACTGTGCTGAGTACCTAATACAGACACAATCTGAAGATATAAAAAATAAAAAAACAGATGTTCCTTTAAGCATAGATAAGTACTTACTTACTCAATCGATTGAAACTGCAGAAAAAGCCCTAGATATTGCAAAAGGCACTATGACGCCTGAAAACAAGGCAGAATTCATTTCTACACTTTATTTTAATGACAACGTGAATAATGTAAGTGAAGAATTACTTAAAGCTTGTATTAGCTTAATTGAACAAGCCCTTAAAGAGACGCGACGAACTCTGTCGCCAGAACCAAAAAGTGAATTGATTATAGTCATTTACAACTTTTATTATGACAAGCCTTGGACAGAAGAACATCTAAAGTCCGCATTAGATCAACTTATAAGGAGTGTTTCGTAACATGCTTGAAAATAATAATGGTAGTTTGGCAAACCTGGCTAAAGCCGGATTAGAGCTACCATCAAATGCTTTAGGAATTTTCTCAAAAATCACAGAAACCCAGCCAATATCTATAGTCCTAAAGCTAGCCAATGAAGAACTATGCACTTTGCAATTTAACCTGGATAATATCAACAGCCCAGACAAGACCACTACCCACATTGTAGGGGCAACTGTTGAAGCTCTACTGAACCAAATTCCGCTCATAAAAACAGTGCAAAATAAAAACTAAAAAAACTCCACATCCAGAGAAAGCGTTAAATTCAGTGCAAAATAAAGGGCAAATCAAGTTCAACCTGGTTTGCCCTTAAAAAAATCCTCAAATGCTTATCAGCTCAAGCTTTCATCCCACATAATCCCAGGACTTCCCGAATCTTCCCGCATCTCTCCAGTGCAGAATGAATTAATAAGTCACATATTTTCGTGTAAAGCCCGATGGTAAAAAAGCATGGCTATTCAGATATAAAAAATCTGATGGTAAATGGTCATGGCTAGGCATCGGAACCTATCCTGAATTATCGGGTAAGGGTGCAAGGAAAAAAGCATCTGAGATAGTTCAAGACATTTCGCACGGCGATAATCCAATCATTACCAAGCAGGAACGTAAACGGCAAGAACTGGAACAGAACAATGCCACCTTTGAAGTATTGGCGCGTGAATGGCTGGACACAAAAGCGAATACCTGGGTGCATGACACCATGACCCGAAATAAGAGTGCATTAGAAAAACACATATTCCCAATTTTCGGCAAACGCTTGTACACCACAATCAAACCGATTGAATGGATGAATCATTTAAAAGGTATTCAACAAAAGCATGGCATCTATGAACAAGTAAATCGAGTTCGTGCCATGTGTCGCGATATATACGATTTTGCAAAGGTGACAGGCCGTATTGATTACAACCCATTAGAAGGCATCCAAAAATACCTACAGCAAGGTATTAAGCAAAATATGTCGCATGTGAGTGAACAGGAATTACCAGGACTATTAAGAGCCATCAATAATTATCCAACTATGGACGTTCGGATGGGATTGCAGCTTTTGGCTATGTTGTTCTGCCGACCTACCGAGCTAAGAGAAGCCAAGTGGCAGGAGTTCGACCTAGATCAAGGGGTGTGGAATATCCCAGCCGAGCGTATGAAGAAACGCCGCGAGCATATCGTCCCTTTGTCTACTCAAGCATTAGCAATATTAAAAGAGTTGCAGACCTACCAAACCAATTCAGATTATTTATTTCCGAGCAGATCAGATAAGAGTAAGCCAAAGTCGGACACTGTTTTTATTATGGCCTTGCGCCGTATGGGGTATGAGGGCAGACAGACACCGCATGGATTTAGGCACATTGCCAGCACCTTACTAAACAATCGTGGTTTTGATGAACGTCATATCGAGGCAGCACTGGCACACGTTAAAGACGGCGTGGCAGGTGTATATAACAAGGCTCAATATTTAGATGACAGGGCTAATATGATGCAATGGTATGCGAACCATTTAGAAGAAATTGCGGATCAGAGCATTATTCAATTTAAAAAGGCTAAGTGACAAACCTTGTCGCACTACTAGCCAATAAATGCACAAATATAGGTAAATATAGATTATATTTGTTTTGCTAGGTATAGGCAGGCCAGCCGACAAGCAAGTACCCAACTTGTTTACCTAGCTACTTTTTTGGGGATGCTGTGGGAGGCAAAATAAGAATGGCAACATTAAGAGAATTGCATCATTTAAGAGGAAACCCTGATTTTTCACACTGGAACACTGTTAAATTATTTTCGATTGCTGAGGCTAGCTTACTCACGGCAGGATTAGAGCCTTGCGAGTACAATCATCTGCATGATTACCAATTACGAGAAAAACTAATTAGTGAAAAACCTATAAATTGGCAACATTCATTAATGCTCATAAGATCAATTATCGAGGCTATATGCACTCAAGAGATAAAATCACCATATATAAAAATTGACCGCAGCGACTATAACAATCAATGGGATGAGGTTGTTGAGCAGGCAAGAGTTAGCCTAGAAGATGTTGGCTCGATTATTGCGAATGAAACAAAAATACATAGAGATGAATTGTATAAATGGCTGAAAAAGAATGGCTACCTTGAGCCGCATCTGCAAAATGCCATTATTGTTGAATCTCAACCAGTCACATACAAACAACATGAATCAGTACAACAAAACAATGTAGGTTTATTACCTGAGCCTACCTACACAACGCCAGCACTTGAAGCGATTAATGGCGTTATTCGTGAGTTTTGGATTAGTTACGACCCTGATAAAAAACAACCACCACCTAAGCAAAGTGTCGTAAAAGCATGGATTGCAGAAAATCACCCTGAACTGGATAGTGATTATATTCAAACAGCAATAGATAAAATTTGCCGTCACCCCAACGCAAGAAATGGAGGAAATAGAAAAATTAACCCATAAATAAAACCAAAGGTATTACCCCAATAAAACAATAAAAATCATAATCTTATTTTGGGGTGATGGCAGTTTTTTTATATTGCCATTACCCCTTTGATGCTTCCTAACCCCAATATTTATTTGTTTTTATGCCCTAACAATATTTAGTCATGTAGGTGCATAAATGACCATTAATCCAATCCGTGTTCAATTCAAAACAGCTTGCCAAATTCTTGATGTAAGCCGTGAATCATTGCGCCATATCGTGCGTACAGATGCCACATTTCCCCGACCTATCAAGACTGGCGACACCAAACAAGCACCAGTCTATTTTGACTATGCCGAGCTTGTAGAGTGGCATAACGGTCAAAAGCAAAGCCTTGCAGCAATGGAGGCTTAATCGTGAACCCTGAATTTCTCAAAACCCTCGACCATTACAAAGCAATGCGCGAGCAGTATGGTGAAGAACATCCCATCACCATGCAGGCTTTTATGCTTGCGTTTGAATACTCCCCACAGCACTTGAAAGATGAAGCGTACAAGATGGCAGAACAGTATCTACCGAAGCCAAGCGGATGCTTAGACAACGGCCAGCCAGTCTATAACTTGCAAGATATTGCAGACCATCACGGCATCACGTTTGAGGAAGCAGAAACAAACCTCTTAAACATGATGCAGCAGCGTGAAGAACTTGGACTTTCAACTGATGGCGTTTTGATTAATGCCACCGTGAACCCGATCCAGTGAGGCCAGCCATGAACAACACTCAAGAACAAAAGATTCTAAATCACCTCAAGCAAGGCCGAACAATCACGCCAATGGATGCGGTGAAGTATTACGACATTTATCGACTGAGCGCGGTTGTCCTAAAGTTACGCAGAGCTGGGCATCACATTATTCGGTATGACGAGCGCAATAGCTCAGGCAGAGGAACTCATGCTCGTTATGAACTTGTCCGAGAGGTGGCAGCATGAAAGATTTTGTATTGGCTTCATACCGACCAATGAGAGAAGCAGAAACCGAAGCACATTTATTCGTGAATGATGATGCGATGGTATTTGTGGAACTTGATGCGGTGGATGGTGCAGAGCTAGAGATTTTAGCAACCCATGAAAAGTTGATGAAGAACCCCGATGCGGTGGATGTTGTAATTTTTCACTATGGCAGCTTAAAGACCTTGTTCAACAAATTGACAGAGGTGGGGGCATGAGCCAAATCATAGATTTTAAATCCGAAACTCAAGCCGACAGCCAACCCATGACTGATGATGAAATGCGGTTAGCCAATATCTACGACATTGCAGTCGGCTTAATTATTGATATTGAGGAGGGGCGCATCTTCTCAATGGCAGAAATCAAAGCACAAATGATTGAAGTCCTAGAGATTATTCAAGAGGAGTTTGACGCATGAAAGAGCTATTTTTAGAAATGTTTAAAGGACTACTTCTAGGCATGTGCTTTGCTTTGTTTTGCTTTGTTATTGCAACTCTAAGCCGTTCCGCTTATGCTGTAGACCTCTCAAAATCTAACAGCGTTACCCCACAGCGTCATTGTGGTTTTATTGTGCCTAAGTTTTGCAAAGCCTCTCAAGCTGTGCAGAAAACAAGCGCAAGCGTTTCAGCTACGCCAACAAGGCTGCAATCCCTCTATGAGGGGCAGACACGACAAAATAAGGCAGCAATGCCGAATATGTCGGGCGATTCTGTTAGATCGAGAGTGATGCCCCTCGCCCTAATCTCTCAAGTTAGGTCGAATCTCTACTCAAAACTAACAGGAGGCAGTCATCATGCCTAATCAAATCAATTCTACAAATACACCTAAAAAATACGATGCAGGCGACATGCACGACATTCAGTCGTTGGCTGCATACGATATGAACTGGATGCAAAGCGCACTAAACCGAGTCCGCCGTGACTTCATCAAGTTAAGTCTGGACTTGCAGCAACAAGGCATACATTCATGTCACCTCGATGAACTAAAAACCGCACTGGAGATGTACAGCTACTTAGCGGAGGAGCGTCATAGCTTCCATGTGGAAATGTCAGAACAATATAAAAAAGAGTGGGAGAACGAAAAAGGGGGTGCAGCATGAATGCAAAACCCCAACTAAATACACTCGCACCAAGTATGAAAGAAGCAGAGCGGATGCTAGACATGCTGGATGCTGGCGGTGGTCAGTTCACCTTTCAGACATTTGATGATTGCAAGCCACCTAGATCAAACACAGCTCATATCTACAACGGTTCACTAGAGCAGCATTTTAACGCCTTACAGCGACACAATCAGAATGGATGTGGTGTATTCGTCACAGTCAATCAAACCGACCTTAGCGGACGCAAGGCAGAGAATATCAAGCGCGCTCGGGCCTTATGGGTGGATTTTGACACAGCAGACCATGAGCGTTTAGATCGGCTGATGAATATGGATGGCATTCCACCCAACTTGATTGTTGAGAGTTCCGCAGGCAAGCATCATGCCTATTGGATTATTGAGGAAGGTGGAGAGATTCCACTTAATCAATTTACTGAATTACAAAAGCGATTGATTCATTTATTTGCTGGCGATGGTGCAGATAAAGCAATTCACGATTTACCGCGAGTAATGCGCTTGGCTGGATTCTATCACCGCAAGGGCGAGCCATTCATGGCGCGTGTGGTGCATTCTGACGCGTGGTGTGATGCTGATGAATTAATTAGATGGGTGCAATCTCTACCCATGCCAGAGGTGGCAAAACCAAAGGCACAGGCAGAAAAACCACAAGCAAAACAAACACAGCAAGCACATTCTACCTTAGATTTTAAACAGGCGAAATTATTAGCGCGTGGCCGTTGGCCTGAAATATTTAATCAGCTTGGCTATACATTATCGACAACCGCACCACATGAGCATGTTGCATGTCCTATGTGTGGCGGATCGGATCGGTTTAGATTCGATAATGAGAATAACGATGGCTCTTTTATATGCTCACAGGGTACAGGCGAAGCGATTGCTGGCGATGGGTTCACCCTATTAGAGCATGGCGGAAAATCAGCAGAGGAGGCATTAGGAGCAGTCACTCATGCACTTTCTGAAATGGGCTTGCTTAGTGAGTACGACAACAGGCCACCTAAGCAAAGCTCACTTCAAATTGTGAACATGAGCAACATTCAGGCGCAGCCTATCAATTGGCTATGGTATGGCTGGTTGCCACTTGGGAAAATGACTATTTTGGCTGGTGCTGGAGGCTGTGGAAAAACAAATCTATCACTTGCATTGATTGCGACAATAACCACAGGAGGAAACTTTCCTGATGGCTCAAAGTGCGAGAATGTTGGGAAGGTATTAATTTATTCTACCGAAGACGACCCAGCAGATACCTTGCTACCGAGGCTGATGGCGAACGGTGCTGATGTAAGTAAAATTGATATTATTGCAGGGCGCATTAATGACAAGGGTGAAAATGAGCCTTTCGACCCTTCGCAAGACTTTCCAAAGATTGAGCAATATATAAAAACCAATCCTGATATTAAATTATTAATGATTGACCCGATTGTATCCGCCGTTGGTGGCGACATGAATAAGGCCAATGATGTCAGAAAATCACTACAACCATTAGTTGAACTGGCTAATGAATACAAATTTGCGGTATTGGGTATTACTCACTTCTCAAAAGGTTCAGCAGGAAGCACCCCAGCAGACCGAATCATTGGCTCACAAGCATTCACAGCATTGGCGCGAATGGCTTGGAGTGCTGCAAAACGTGAAGATGAAGGCGATTGTGTTTTAGTTCGAGCTAAGAGTAATAACTCAATCTTGGAGGGTGGAGTTCGCTATCAGATCGAATCAGAAACGGTTTTAGATGACATTGAAACCACTAAGACAGTTTGGCTGGGGACAATTGAAGGAACGGCAAAAGAATTATTAGGAGAAGCTGAGGGCTTAAACAATGATGGCGGCTCAACATTGGATATGGCAAAGGACTTTTTAGTTGAGTTGCTAAGTGATGTTGAACACATGCCAAGCAAGGAAGTTCAAAGCCAAGCTAGAGAGGCTGGATTTAGTGCTGCATCTGTCAGACGAGCGCAAGAGGCTTTAAACATAAAACCCTTTAGACCACATGGGGAAAAAGTTTGGTTTTGGGCATTACCAAAAATTCACAGATTGGACGAACCAACCCATTTTTAACCCTTACCACTCAATGAGCAACATGAGCAACATGAGCAACATGGAGCTAACCTATTGAAATATATAGTTATCCAAGTTGCTCAAATGAAAATAGCTTGAGCAACATGATGAGCAACTTGATTTACTCATTAAATCATACACTTACAGCCAACTTGCTCAACTTGCTCAACTTGCTCAAAGGTATAGACAACAAATTTAAGAGATTTAAACCAATGCCAAACGTAAACAAAGTAACAGTAATGGGCGTTTTGGGTCGTGACCCTGAAACTAAGAACTTTCCAAACGGTGGCAGCGTTACTACTTTCAGCGTGGCGACTACTGACCACTGGAAGGACAAGACCACAGGCGAACGTAAACAGGCTACAGAATGGCACAGGATTACCACCAGCAACCGTTTAGCCGAGATTGCCAGTAAGTACCTCAAGAAAGGCGGAAAGGTTTATATTGAGGGTTCATTGCGTACAAGGAAGTGGAAAGACCAAAGCTGTGCAGATAGGGAAGTGACAGAGATTAGAGCCGATGAGCTGCAATTGCTTTAATCGAAGCTCCCTAAATATGGGGAGCTTTTTTATTGGCTGAGTGGTCATTATCACCATACAGATTCAACCATCATGGAAATCGTGATAACCGAATGAGTAGCTTTAGACAGCTTTAGATCGGTGCAGTCTAATTAGACAAAACGCAATTTTGCGTTTACCTGTAAAAACAACAAATTATATTCACCTGGCATGAATGCTCAATTTTGAGCTTTGCTTTGATAACAATAAGTTGAATGCACCCTACTGGATTTCAAATCCGAAAGGGTGGCATTTGAAATGCTACCCATCTAAGGCATGATGACAATTAAAATCCATGCAAAAAAAAGCCCACTACAGGAAAGACAACGTGGGCTTATAAACAATTAGCCATGGAGTAGGCAATTGAGAAACTACAGCAGTTTCTGTTGATTATTTTGTACACTATTCAAATAATATTCAGTGGCGAAATATATCAAAAATTCAAATAATGTTAATTAAATCAAATTGTTAGATAAACTTAATTAATAGTTTACTTAAATTAAAATTTATACCAAATAGCTAAACCTAGTCATAAGTTAGTTATTTTTAGCTATACAACATACCTTTAATTTACCTTGACAGCACCCCACCAAAAAGCACCATAAAAACAATGTCAAAGCCTTACTATATAAGCATTACAGCCATTTTGTTAAAGTTGCGTTTCGTCAAGCTACGTCAAGGTAAATTAACCTGAGTTCGATGAAATCCACTTAACCTTTTAGCATATTTTGGAAAGTTGGCTTATTGGGGTTCAAACAATAAGCCACTACAGCAGCCATGATATTCAC